>CBDUBO010000093.1:0-7529 GCA_965365405.1 uncultured Rhodothermales bacterium
GCGCCCTGCTACTGGGATGGGTGACGAACAACTACTGGGAAACCAACTTCCGGGCCGCGCAGCCGGGCGAGGTCCGGGCGCGCTACCGCCTGCAACCCTACCGGGGACCCTTTTCCGAAGCACGCGCGCACCGCGCCGGCCTGGAAGCCCTCCACGCCGACGTGCTCGTGCAGCATGCCGGCGAGGCCCGCGCTGCCGACCCCTTCCCCACCGCCGAAGGCTCCCTGCTGCTACTGCCCGGCTGGGACGGCCCCGACCCTGTGCTCGTGCAACACCTGCGCCCCGGCGCCCAGCCGGGCCAGGTGGCCGTCCGCCTCCACAACGCCAGCGACCGGCGGCAGACGGCGCGGCTGACCTCCGGCCTGTGGCACATCGCGCAGGCGCACGTGACGGAGCGTGCCGGTGAGCCTGCCCGGACGCTGCCCGTGCGCGCAGGCACGGCCACGCTCCGCCTGGGTGCCCGCCGCAGCGCCGACGTGATCCTGACGATACAGCGGCCCTGAGCCCTCCCGCCCCCGCTACGCCGAGGCGGTGCAGCCGATTGTGCAAACGTTGCTACCTTGCCCCGCAGCCGCACGGCGCCCGCCTGCTGTCCTTTTCTCGCTGCTGCCCATGCCCCGCCTCATCAGATTCGTGCTCTCGTGCGTGGCGGGCCTGCTCACCCTCGCACTACCGGCGCGCGCCGAGGTGATCGAGAACACGGCGTACACCGGCTCCAAAACCACGATTCGGTGGGCCTTCTGGGGTGGCGAGGAAACCGTGACGCTTTTTCGGCGCATCGGGCGGGGGTTCGTGGCCCGGCACCCCGAGATCGCCGTGGACATCGTCATCTACCCGTGGGGGCAGTACTGGCAGAAACTCCAGACGCAGGCCGCCTCCGGCCTGGCACCGGACGTGCTCTCCATTTACAGCTCGACGGCCGGCATCTGGATCAACCACGGCGCGCTGCGCCCCCTCGACGACCTGATCGCGCGGTCGGATGTGGCGCGGTCGGATTTCTATCCCGGCGCCGTTGACAACTTCCGGTGGGAAGGGCAGCAGTACGCGCTGCCCATCGAGATGGCCGTGTACGCCCTCGTCTATTCGATAGATCGGCTGGAGGAGCGTGGGCTGCCCCGCAGCCGGTGGCCCCGCGCGGATTCGTCCATGACGTGGGAGGCGTTCAAGGCGCTGATGCGCGAACTGACGCTGCGCGACGGACAGGGCAACATCGTCCAGTATGGCATGGGCAACGGGTTTCTGGACTGGAACAGCAGCCTGATCGGCCTCTACGGCGGCGACTTTCTCGACCGCCGCGTCAACCCGACGCGCCCGACGGTGGCGGGCAACACGGCGCTGGCGCGCGGCCTGATCGAGATGTGGCAGGTGCAGTACGCCGAGCGGCTGATGACGCCGCGCTCCGTCTTCGTCAACGCCGAGTACGGGGGCGACAACATCCTGCGCTCGACGCAATTTGCGACGGCCTACCTCGGACCGTGGGTGCTACCCAACCTCCAGCGCGCGGGCATCCGCTTCGGCGTCACGCCCATCCCGCACGGCCCCGTGCCCACCCAGACGCTGAGCGTCAACGGCGTGGGCATCTTCAAGGACTCGGCACACCCGGAGGAGGCGTGGGCCTTTATCCGCTACCTCACCTCAGTCGAAGCGCAGTCCGTCATCGGGGCCACGCTGCGCGGCGTGCCCGCGCTGCGGGCGGCAGCACCGGCCCTCGTGGACAACGAGTACGGCATCAGCGGGCTCGAAGCCTTTCTCGCCTACCTCGACCGCGCCGAGCCGGTGCGCACGGCTTCGAGCACCTACGTCGAGAAGGCCATCGCCACGTGGCAGGAGCGCGTGGACGCCCTTTTCGACCGCGCCTACGAGCAGAAGCTGCGGGCGCTCCAGGCCCGCGGCGCAACGCTCGACGACGCTGCCTATGCGGCCTATGTGGACACCATGCGCGCCTTTGTAGCGCGGACAGTGGCGGCCCAGCTTCCGTCGCTCGAAGCCGGGCTCGACGAGGCGTTTGCCCGCACCCGGCGCCCTCCGGCGGGTGCGTGGCGGCTGCGCTGGGTGCCCCTCCTGCTGGTGCTGGCGGTGGCCCTCGCCCTGGCGGGCTACCTGCGCTACGTGCGCCGGCAGGAGCGCGCCGCGCCGCCCGCGCAGGGCCGCATGGCCAACCGCGCTGCCTACCTGTGCCTCTCGCCCTGGCTCATCGGCTTCGTCTGCTTTACCGTCGGCCCCATCGTGGCCTCCATCGTGCTCTCCTTTACCGAGTGGAACATGATCGGCAGCCCCCGCTGGGTGGGCGCGCAGCACTACGCCGAGCTTTTCAGCGACCGCTACTTCCTGCTCGGCATCCGCAAGACGTTTTTCTACGCCGCCCTCGTCATCCCCATTTCCACCATCGGCGGCATCCTGACGGCGGGCCTGCTCACGAGCAGCGTGCGCGGCGCCGACTCTTTCAAGGCCATCTTCTACTTCCCATCGCTCTTTACCGGGGCCGCTGCCGCCGTGCTGTGGGTAAACATGTTCCACAAGGAATACGGCGTCATCAACCGGCTGGTGGAGGCGTTCGGCGGCCTGCCCGTCAACTGGCTCGACGAGCAGCACGCCTTCTACACCGTCGTGCTGATGAACGTGTTCTGGATCGGCGGGGCGACGATCATCTATTACGCGGGCATGAAGCAGATCCCGCGCTCGCTCTACGAGGCTGCCGAGTTGGACGGCGCGGGCGTGCTGCGCCGGTTTACGGCCATCACGCTGCCGCTGCTCTCGCCCGTCATCCTGTTCATGGTCGTGATGACCACCATCGGAGCGTTCCAGGTGTTCACGCCCGCCCTGTTTTTCGTCAACTACCCCTCCGAGATCGGCGGGCCGGGCAACGCGCTGCGTTTCTACGCCGTCAACATCTACGACGAGGCGTTCAACAACCTGCACATGGGCAAGGCGTGCGCGTGGGCCTTCGTGCTGTTCCTCATCATCTTCGCCGTCACCGTGCTCCAGCTCAAGCTGTCGAAGCGGTTCGTGTACAGCGATGTCGAAGGCTGACGCACGGCCCGACCGCCCTGCCCCTTTCCGCCCATGAAACCCAGGATCACCGGACGCTTCGCGCTCTACGCCCTGCTGCTGGGCGTCTCGGCGGTGCTGTTGTTTCCGTTCTACTGGGTGCTCATCTCCTCCGTCAAAACCACCGACGGGCTCTCGATGAGTCCGCCCGCACTCTATCCCGCCGAGTACGAGAAAACGGACGTGGTACTGCCCGCGGCGGGGCGCGTGGTGGCGTGGGGCGGCAGCGTCTGGTTCCGGCTGGTGGCCTCGCCCGACCGCATGGCGGAGAAGGTGGGTGAAGCGGGGGCGTACTACGTGCGCGTGGACGAAGGCGTGCCGTCCCAGCTCGTGCGCTGGTGGCCCGATACCCTCGCGGCCGTGGCCGACACGCTGCCCGCGGAGACGATCACGTTTGCACGCGCCCGCGTCGTCGAGACGCGCACGCCTACACCGCGCAAGCTGGCTCTGGTGGCACGCATGGTGCGGCCCCACGCCGGCGGCGTCACAGAACTGCTCTTTGCCGTGCCGGCGGCGCAGGCGCAGCAGCGCACCGCCGTCGAAGCCCTGCTCGACGTGCCCTACCGCGAGCTGCGCACGTTCGCGGCGCGGTGGGAGAACTACCCCGAAACGCTGCGCGGCCCCGAAGCCTCGTTCGGCGAAGCCTCGACGGGCTTTCTGACTTTCTCGCGCAACAGCTTCTTCATCAGCTTCATGGCCGTGCTGGGCCAGATCCTGTCCAGCAGCCTGGTCGCCTTCGCCTTTGCCCGGCTCCGATTCAAGGGCCGCGACGCGCTGTTCGTGCTGCTGCTGGCGACCATGATGATTCCTGGTCAGGTAACGCTGATTCCACTTTTCTCGATCTACAAATCGCTGGGATGGGTGGACACGTTTCTGCCGCTCATCGTGCCGCACTTCACGGCAGGTGCGTTCAACGTGTTTCTGCTGCGCCAGTACATGCTAACCATCCCGCGCGAACTGGACGAGTCGGCGGCGATAGACGGCTGCGGGCCGCTGCGCACCTACTGGCACGTCATCCTGCCCAACTGCGTGCCCGTGCTCATCGTGGTGGGGTTGTTTACGTTCGTGGCTACGTGGCAGGATTTGCTCGGCCCGCTCATCTACCTCGACAACCCCGACTACCGCACGGTGACGCTCGGCCTCGAGTACTTCCGCTCGCCCTACGTGGACAACCGCCATCTGCTCATGACGGGCGCGGTGCTGGCCATGCTGCCCGTGGCGCTCCTCTTTCTGTTCTTCCAGCGCTACATCATCGCCGGCGTGGCCACGACTGGGCTGAAAGGATAGCCGGAAGGCGCACGACGCGCTCGCGCGGCCACGACGCCTCGGGCACGCCGAAAAACCCCTTCCGGGACTCTGACAACGTTTGCAGTTGTTGTTACAGGGCCGTATCCTCCTGCTTGTTCACCCGGTCTCCACACGGGCGTAGCCGCGCCTCCCGCGCCCGGAGACCCTACTCGCGCCCCGGCTGCGCCCGCGGGCTTTTCTCCACCACAGGTACCCCTTACCCATGCGACTCCCTTACTCCCGGGCACTCACTGGTGCCACACCGCTGGCAGCGAGAATCGGGGCCGGCGTGCTGGCCGCTTTGCTGATGCTGGCCGTCCCCGCCGCATACGCCCAACACCGCGTGAGCGGGCAGGTCGTGGACAACGCCAGTGGCGATCCGCTCATCGGCGTCAACATCGTCGAGGTCGGCACGCAGAACGGCACGACGACGGACGTGAACGGTCGCTTCGCGCTCACCACGGCCAGCGCCAACGCCCAACTGGCCTTTTCCTACATCGGCTACGAGCGGCAGACGGTTAACCTGGCGGGCCGCGCGACGGTCACGGTGCGCCTGGCGCCCGACAATGCCCTGCTCGACGACGTGGTGGTGACGGCTTTCGGCATCGAGCGCGAGCAGCGTGCGCTGGGGTACTCGGTGGGCGAGGTGAGCGGCGACGACCTGGCCGAGGTGCGCGACGTGAACGTGGCCAACGCGCTTTCGGGCAAGGTGGCCGGCGTCACCGTCTCCAAGCCCGCCACGGGCGCATCAGGGTCGAGCCGCGTCATTATCCGTGGCATCTCGACGCTCGACCGCAACGACTCCAACCAGCCGCTATACGTCGTGGACGGCGTGCCCATCGACAACACCACCATCTCGTCCGCCGGCATGTGGGGCGGCGTGGACGGCGGCGACGGCATCTCGGGCATCAACCCGGACGACATCGAGAGCCTGACGGTGCTCAAGGGCGGCGCGGCGGCGGCGATCTACGGCTCGCGCGCGCTCAACGGGGCCATCATCATCACGACCAAGCGGGCACGCTTCGGCAGCAACATGGGCATCGAGTTCAACTCGAACACGACCTTCGAGAACGTGCTTGTGAGCACGGATTTCCAGGACGAATACGGCCAGGGCACGCGTGGCGCGGCCCCGACGACGGCCGAGAGCGCCCGCTCGACCAACACCGTCGCGTGGGGATCCCGCCTCGACGGCTCGCAGGTCATCAACTGGGACGGCCAGATGCGGCCCTACTCGGCCGTCGGCAACAACCTGACGCGCTTCTATGAAGGCGGCCTGACGACGACCAACACGCTGGCCATCACCGCAGCGACGGAGAACGCGACTGTCCGCATGTCCGGCTCGTACCTCTACAACGACGGCATCACGCCTTCGTCGGGGCTCACGCGCGGCACGTTCAACCTGCGCGGCACGGCCAAATTCGGCACCCGCCTCACTGCCGACGCCAAGCTCAACTTTATCCGCGAGGACGTTTTCAACCGGCCCCGCCTGTCGGACTCTCCGGGCAACCCCAACTTCTCCGTCTTCCTGCTCGCGCCCAACGTAGACGTGAAGACGATGCGCTGCCCGGCAGACCTGCCCAGCTGCTCGAAGCTCGGCGCCACGGCAACGGGCAACGAACTCCATCCGTTCGAGAACACGTTTGCGCAGAACCCCTACTGGGCCGCGACCGCCTTCACGCAATCGGATGAGGAGCGCCGCCTCATCGGCGTGACCTCGCTCAGCTATGCGTTTACGCCGTGGCTGTCGCTCCAGGGCCGCTTCGGGGCGGACACGTACACGCTGCGCCGGACCAACATCGAACCCTACGGCACGGCCTACATCCCCACGGGCAGCCAGAGCGAGCAGAACTTCGACATCACCGAGCTCAACACCGACTTCCTGCTCGCGCTCAACCGCGACCTGACGGCCGACATCGGCCTCGTGGCCAACTTCGGCGGCAACATCCTCTACCGCGAGCGCGAGGATCTGTCGCTGGGCGGCGGGGGCGGCTTCAGCATCCCCAACCTCGAAGTGGTGACCAACCTGGCCAGCCAGGGCACGGGTTACGGGCTGAGCCGATCCCGCACCAACTCGCTCTACGGACAGGCCGAGGTGAGCTACAAAAACTACCTCTACCTGACCGCTACGGGCCGCAACGACTGGGCCTCGACGCTGCCCGAGGACAACAACTCGTACTTCTACCCGTCGCTGAGCGCCAGCCTCGTCTTTACCGAGTTGTTCGCCAGGCCGGACTGGCTCGACTTCGGCAAGCTGCGTGCTGCTGTGGCCCGCGTGGGCGGCGCAACGGACCCGTACCGGCTGCTGCTCACGTACCAGCTCAACGGCTCCTCGCACCTGGGCAAGCCGCGTGGTGGCATCTCGCAGAGCGAGATTCCGCTGGCCGACCTGAAGCCGTATTCGAGCGATGAGTACGAAGTCGGCTTCGACCTCCAGACGTTCTCGCGCCGCGTGGGCCTGGACTTCACCTACTACAGCCGCAAGACCGAAAACCAGATTCTGGGCACGACCATCTCGAGCACGTCCGGCTTCGGCAGCCGCGTCATCAACGCGGGCGCGATCGAGAACAAAGGCATCGAAGCCCTCCTCTCGACCACGCCGCTGCTGACGAACAGGATGCGCTGGGAGGTAAGCTTCAACTTTGCCCGCAACCAGAACAAGGTGCTTTCCCTGCTCGAAGGCGACGAAAACGGCTCGCTGCGCCTGGGCGAGAGCCGCAACCTGGGCAACTACGTCACCGCCGAGGTGGGCAAGCCCTTCGGTACCATCCGGGGCAGCGGCTACCGCCGCGACGACCAGGGCCGCCTGGTCTTTGACGCCGACGGCCTGCCTGTGGCCACGCCGGACAAGGTGGAGTTGGGCAACGCGACGCCTGATTGGAGCGGCGGCATCTCGACCTCGTTCCGCTACGATCGATTCACGCTCAGCGGCCTCATCGACATGCGGTTCGGCGGCGAGTTCTACTCGGCGCTCAACGCCAACGCCTACGCGGCGGGCCTGCACAAGAACACGCTCAACGGCCGCGAAGGCGGCATCGTGGGCGAGGGCGTCTCGCTCCCCACGTGCACAGTGCAGTCCGACGGCACGCTCACGGGCTGCCAGCCCAACACGGTCCGCGCCGACGCGCAGGACTACTACGGCCGCATTGCCGGGCAGATCGGCGAGCAGTTCGTCTATGACGCGAGCTTTGTCAAGC
>CBDUBO010000094.1:0-7490 GCA_965365405.1 uncultured Rhodothermales bacterium
GGTGCCCAACGCGCTCCACGAGGTGAAGGTGGGCGTGTGGGCCGGGCAGTTCGACCTCCAGTACAGCCGCGCCTTCGACGGGGAGGTCAACTTCGACCCGCGCATCACGTCGGGATACGCGTCGGCGTACGTGCAGGAGCGCTTCAAGCCCACGCCGCGCTGGACACTCGAGGGGGGCCTGCGGGCGCAGTACTTCCAGGATGGCCACTACGTCCGCCTCGAGCCGCGCGCCTCTGTCGAGCACCGCCCGCGCGGCGACGACAACCTGCGCGTGCAGCTTGGCTACGGGCGCTACTACCAGTTCCTGACGCTCATCACGAGCGAGGTGTTTTCGGGGGCCGACTTCTGGCTCACCGCCGCCGACGGCGTGCAGCCTTCCTCGGGCGATCAGTTCGTGGCCGGCGTCAAAACGCGCCCGACGCGCCTGCTCAACCTCGACGTGGAGGGCTATTACCGGACGATGAACAAGCTCTTCACCATCGACCCCTACAACCAGGACCCGGCAGGCGTCGATTATCCGGACTACTTCATCGTCGGCGAGGGGTACGCGTGGGGCGTCGAGGTGCAGCTCGAGGGGCGCGTCGGGCGGGTAAGCGGGCTGGCGGCCTACACGTACAGCGTCACGCGCCGCCGCTATCCGGGAACGGATTTTCCCGAAGTGGCTCCCGGCGACCGCCTCTACTTCTCGCCCAAGTACGACCGCACCAACGACGGCAACCTCGTCGTGAGCTACGACCTGTCGCGGGCGTGGCGCTTCACGGGCGTCTTTACCTACGGCACGGGCCAGGCCTACACCGAGGTGTACGGCTTCTACCAGGTGCAGACGCCCTTCAACACCTCTGCCGGGACGGTTTTTCAGAGCCAGTACAACGCCTCGCGCCTGCCCGATTACCACCGCCTCGACGTGGGCTTTGCGCGGCGCGGGCGCTTCTTTGGCTTTGCCGATTACGAGCTGCAACTCCAGCTCATCAACGCCTACAGCCGCAAAAACGTCTGGTTTTACTTTCCCCAGACCGAGGACGCGACGCTCGACCGCACGCGCGTAAACCAGATCCCGATTCCCATTCCCAACGTGTCGCTCACGCTGAAATTCTGATTTTGGATTTCGGATTTCGGCCTGCGGATTTGCAGCGTCCGTTTTCAACCCGACATCCTCAATCCGCCTTCCGCGTTTCCCCTTTTCCTATGGTTCGTTATCTCTGCCTCGCGTTTCTCCTCACCTTGACCGCGTGCGACGGCATGGTGGACAACACGTTCGTGCCCGAATACGTCGTCGAGTCGTACCAGGTGGTGGGCGAGGGGCTGGCCAGCGTGCAGGTGCTGCGCAACGCGCCCGTGAACGACCGCTTCGACCGGGACGTGCTGGCCGTGAAAAACGCCACCGTGGAAGTTCAACTGCTGACAGAGAGCGGAGCCGTCGAGGAGCGCTACGCCTACAGCCACGCCGGGCGCGACCGCTACACGACGGCGTCGCCCGCGAAAGTGCTGCCCCTGCGCCGCTACCGCCTGGAAGTGCGGATTCCAGGCTTTGCCGACGTGATCTCGTCGGAGACAGTCACGCCCGGCGCGTTCACCTTCGTGACGGCCTCGGCAGACTCGGCCACCTACGGCGTGGCGGCGGAAGAGCTGACCTTCAACGTGACGCGCCCCGCGTATCCGGGCCGGCAGGCCGTGTTCGTCTTTTCCACCGAAACCCTCCTGCCCACGCTCACGCTGCGCGACGCCGTGCCCTTTCTGCGCGCCTTTCTCGACGGCAACGGCAACGGCATCCCCGACGCCGAGGAGGAAGACGCCGACGGGGACGAATTCGAACTGGAAGACCTGCGCGTGGGCTCCTCGCCGCTCCTCAACGAAGCCACCTACAGCCTCAACCCAGATGGCACGCTGCGCATCCAGCTTCCGTGGATCGCCGTGCCGTTTTACGGCCCCAACCGCGTCTCGGCCAACGCCGTCGATCAGAACCTTTTCGACTTTCTGCGCTCGCAGACCGTGCAGCAGGGCGGCTCCACGCTGTCGCCCGGTGAGATTCCCAACGTGATCGAGCGCGTCGAGAACGGCGCGGGCATTTTCTGCTCGTACAGCCGCGTCACCAAAGAGGTGTTCATCCGGCGTCCTGCCAACGATCCGTGAGCGCCGCAACCCGCCTCCGCACGCGCCGTTAGCCCGCCTTGCACCTGCCCAACCCACTGCCATGCCCACCGAACGCCGGTACACCGAACAGCAGATCGCCGCCATTTTCGAGAAGGCAGCCGAGGCGCAGAAAGCGGCCCGCCGGGGCACGGGCGAGGGGCTGACGCTGGCCGAACTCCAGGAGATCGGGGCCGAGGCGGGCCTCTTACCTGAAATGGTGGCGCACGCCGCCGCCCTCGCTGACCGGCCCGTGACGGCCCTGCCCACGCGCCGCTACCTGGGCCTGCCCATCGGCGTGGCGCGCACGGTGGAACTACCGGGCAGCTTTTCCGACGCCGCCTGGGACGGACTCGTGGCCGACCTGCGCAGCACGTTCCACGCCAAGGGCAAGACGGGCCGCGAGGGGGGCCTGCGCATCTGGCGCAACGGCAACCTGCAAGCCACCGTCGAGCCTACGGGCGCGGGCCATCGGCTCCGCCTGAGCACGCTCAAAAGCGACGCCGCGGGCACGCTGGGCACCGGGCTGGTGTTCTTCGTGGCCGGACTGGTGCTCGTCGCGCTCAACGTGCTGGGCTGGGAGAATTCCCTTGCCGACTCCGGGGTGATGTTCGCGCTTCTGGGCCTTTTCGCCGCGGGCGTCAAGGCGCTGCAACTGCCCCGATGGGCCGAAGAGCGCGCCCGGCAGATGGACGAGGTGGCCGCCCGCGCCGCCGAGCGCTCGGCGGGTGCCGTTGCGCTCCCGTCCGAGGCCGCCCTTCCGGTCGCCGCGCCTGCGCTCAGCCTCGACGCCCTCCTGGACGCGCCCGGCCCTGCGGACACGCGCTACGCCCACGGCCAGCGGACGCGGGAGTAATCGGCGTGACAGAGGCGTAGCGGAGAGGTGGGCGGCTATCTTTTCCGTCCGACCATCCGCCCGCGCCATGCTCCGCTTTTCCCTGCTGCCTGCCGCGCTGATCGCCGCAGCGCTCTTTTCCGGCTGCGCTTCCACCTCCGGCCCGGCCTATTCGGGCAACCCCGTGTTTGAGGGCTGGTACGCCGACCCCGAAGGCATCGTCTTCGGCAGCCGCTACTGGATCTACCCCACATACTCGGCGGCCTACGAAGATCAGGTGTTTTTCGACGCCTTCTCCTCGCCCGACCTGGTGACGTGGACGAAGCACCCGCGCATTCTCGACACCACCAGCGTCCCGTGGGCGCGCCGCGCTATGTGGGCTCCGTCCATCATCGAGAAAGAAGGGCGCTACTACTTTTTCTTTGCCGCCAACGACATCCAGAGCGACGCTGAGTACGGCGGCATCGGGGTGGCCGTAGCCAGCCGGCCCGAAGGCCCGTTCAAAGACCTGCTGGGCCGCCCGCTTATCGGTCAGTTCCACAACGGCGCGCAGCCCATCGACCAGTTCGTGTTTCGGGACGGCGAGGCGTACTACATGATTTACGGTGGGTGGAAGCACGCCAACATCGCCCGGCTCAACAGCGATTTTACCGGCTTCGTGCCTTTCGAGGACGGCACGACCTTCCGCGAAATCACGCCCGAAGGGTATGTGGAGGGGCCATTCCTGTTCAAGCGCGGCGGGCGCTACTACTTCATGTGGTCGGAAGGCGGTTGGACCAACAGCAGCTACCGCGTGGCTTACGCCATCGCCGATTCGCCCTTCGGCCCGTTCACGCGGCAGGGGACGATTCTGGAGCAAGACCCGGCCATTGCCACGGGCGCCGGGCACCATTCGGTGATTCAGGTGCCGGGCACGGACGAGTGGTATATCGTTTACCACCGGCGGCCCATTCCCAACGAGGGGCGCGACCACCGCGTCACGTCCATAGACAAGATGGAGTTCAACCCTGACGGCACCATCCGGCCCGTCGTGATGACATTCAGGGGCGTCGCGGCGCGGCCCCTGCGCTGACGCGGGGTATTCATCCGTTACACAGGCGAAAGACAGGGCGGTGCGGATCTATTTTCGCAGGTCTATCCCATCTGCCATGCCCCGCCTGCTTTTCGCGCTCGCGCTGCTGCTCGCCGGCTGTGCCGTTTCGCGGCCCGCTGTCGAGGCGCCCGAAGGCCCCGTCATTCTCGTCTCGCTCGACGGCTTCCGTTACGACTACGCGCAGCGTGCCGCCACGCCCACGCTCAGCCGCATCGCCGCCGAGGGCGTGCGCGCCGCGTGGCTGAATCCGGCCTACCCGACACTCACCTTTCCTAACCACTACACGCTCGTTACCGGCCTCCATCCCGAACACCACGGCATCGTTGGCAACCACTTCTACGACCCCGAGCGGCAGGCGGCATTCAGCTACCGCGACACCGCCGCCGTGCGCGACGGGCAGTGGTGGGGCGGCGAGCCCATCTGGGTGACGGCAGAGAAGCAGGGGGTGCGCGCCGGAACGGTGTTCTGGCCCGGCTCCGAAGCCACCATCGGCGGCGTCCGCCCGCTGTACAGCCTCGCCTACGACGGCGGCATGGCCTACCGGGCCCGTGTGGACACGCTGCTGGCGTGGCTCGACCGGCCCGAGGGCCAGCGCCCGCGCCTGCTCACGCTCTACCTCAGCGCCGTGGACGCTGCCGGCCACCGCCACGGGCCCGACGCGCCCGAAACGGCTGCCGCCATCGCGCGCGTGGACAGCACCCTGGCTTACCTCGTAGAAGGACTGGAAAAGCGCAGCCTCTACAGTCAGACCACCCTCGTCGTCGCCTCCGACCACGGCATGACCAGCATGGTCCCGGACAGCGTGGTCTTCCTCGACGACTACGCCGATGTGGAGACGCCTTCCGAGCGCATCTACTGGGGCGAACCCATCGGGCTGTGGCCTGGCGCGGGCAAGGAGGACAGCCTGTTTGCCGCCCTCGCCACGGCCCGCATCCCGCACGTACGCGTGTTTCGGCGCGGTACCGTGCCCGCACGCCTGCATTACAGCCGAAACGCGCGTATCCCGCCCATCCTGCTCCTGGCCGACGAAGGGTGGACCGTCACGACGCGCGCACGCGCCGCTGACCGCCCGATGACGGGGCACTGGGGTACGCACGGGTTCGACAACACGTACGGCTCAATGCGGGCCATCCTCTACGCCCGCGGCCCACGCTTCCGGCAGGGCGTGGTGGCGCCGCCCCTCTCGGCCGTGGACGTGTACCCACTTCTGGCCCGTGCCCTCGGCCTGCGCCCTGCCCGCGTAGACGGCAGTCTGCGCGCCAGCCGCGCCATGTGGCGGTGAGCCGCAACCGCCCCGGCCTCCGCCGGTTGACCCTGCGGATTAACTGGTTGTGCTGATGTGGTTTAGTGGTCTGGACGCTCTCTGGCGCGTGATAGTCATGGGCGTGTGCGGCTATGCCGGCCTCGTGCTGCTGCTGCGCATCTCCGGCAAGCGAACGCTCTCGAAGATGAACGCCTTCGACTTCGTCGTCACCGTGGCCTTCGGCTCCACGCTGGCCAGCGTGCTGCTGTCGAAAGACGTGACGCTGGCCGAGGGGCTCACCGCGTTTGCCGTGCTGGTCGGGCTTCAGTACGTGGTGGCGTGGCTGTCGGTGCGCTCCTCCTTCGTCGAGCACGTGGTAAAGGCGACGCCGTCCCTGCTGGCGTGGAAGGGAAAGCTGCTCTACGAAACGCTGCGGCGCGAGCGCGTCACCGATGGCGAAGTGCACGCCGCCGTGCGCGAGGCGGGCTACGCGGGCCTCGAAGCCGTCGAAGCCGTCGTGCTCGAAACCGACGGGCAGATCAGCGTGATCGCCTCTGCCGACGCGTCGCCGCCGAACCCATCGCTCCAGATGGTAAAGGGCTACGGGGCCGCATCGTAAGGCCGGGCGGGCTGCACCACGCCCGTGCACGCGCCGAATCCGATGCGCAGGCCGTCTTTTTCGGCAAAGGCTTCGAGCGTGAGCCGGTCGCCGTCCTCCAGAAACGCGCGCGTTTCGCCGGAGGGCAAGGAAATGGGTTTCTCGCCCTTCCACGCCAGTTCGAGCAGGGAGCCGTACGAATCGGGGGTGGGCCCGCTGATGGTGCCGCTCGCCAGCAGGTCGCCCGCGCGCAGGTTGCAGCCGTTCACGGTGTGATGGGCCAGTTGCTGCGCCATCGTCCAGTAGAGGTGCCGTGTATTGGACTGGCAGATGGTGAACGGCTCGGCCATCTGCGGCGTCTGGATGGAGACTTCGAGCCTGATATCGAACGCACCGAGGCCGCTCTGACGCAGGTATGGCAGCGGTTCGGGCTGCTGCGCGGGCGCGGCCACGCGGAACGGTTCGAGCGCTTCGAACGGCACGATCCACGGCGAGACGGTGGTGAGAAAGTTCTTGCCCAGAAACGGGCCGAGCGGCACGTACTCCCACGCCTGGATGTCGCGCGCGCTCCAGTCGTTGACAAGTGCGAGCCCGAAGATGTGATGCTCGGCCTCCTCGATGGGCACAGGCACGCCGAGTGGGTTGCCGGGGCCGATGAAAAACCCCATTTCCAGCTCGAAATCGAGCCTTTTCGATGGCCCGAAGGTGGGCGCGTCGGCGTCAGGAGCCTTGCGCTGGCCGTGCGGGCGCACCACGTCGTGCCCGCTCGCCACGATGCTAGAGGCGCGTCCGTGGTAGCCCACGGGCAGGTGCGTCCAGTTGGGCATGAGGGCGTTTTCGGCCCCTCTGAACATGGTGCCCACGTTGGTCGCGTGCTCGCGCGAGGAGTAGAAGTCCGTGTAGTCGCCAATCTCGACGGGCAGCAAGACTTCCACGCCCTCAATTGGGTAGAGGGCCTGCTCGCGCAGCGCGGCGTCATCTTTCAGCCGCGCGTCCTCGCCCGACAGCAGCGCTTGCAGCACCTTGCGCACCGCCGTCCACACGGGCTGCCCCAGTGCCATGAAAGCATTGAGCGTAGGGGTTTGAAACGGACGCTCCCCACCCAGCGCCCCATCAAGCAACCCGGCAGCCTCGACGGCCCGCAGGTCGAGCACCCCGTCGCCGATGCGCACGGCAGGCCGCGCCACGCCGTTTTTGCGGACGACGCCGTAGGGCAGGTTTTCGAGCGGGAAGAGGGTGTCGGAGGGCAGATCGAGAAAGGAGGTCATCGGGCAGGAGGTGGGTAGCGGGAAAGGGGCGCGATCAAGTGCGCCCGTGCAAGAGGGAATTGCGCCCCTACCGCCCAGGGCGCGGCGAGGTAGGGGAGGCGTCACGTGTGGACCTTACCCTTCACGCAGCGCAAGGCGGATGAGTTCTTCGGCGGTCTGCGTGCCGGGGTGGGCGCGGAGCACCTTGCGCAGGTTGCGCTCGGCGGTGGCGCGGGCCAGGCCGAGGGCTTCGAGCGCGGCCAGCGCGTCGGCGCGGGCTTCGCTGCGGCCGTCGTCGGCGCCGCCCAGCACCCCGCCGCCGCCGAGGTCGAGGCGCGAGACGCGGT
>CBDUBO010000095.1:0-7473 GCA_965365405.1 uncultured Rhodothermales bacterium
GCCTAAAACGTCACGCGCAGGCGCACGTTGACGGTGCGGGGCGTGAGCCGGATGGGCGCGCGGCGGAAGCGGTCGCCCGCAATGACATATTGCGAGGCCACCTCGTTAACCATGTCGAACACGTTGAGCAGCTCGCCCGTCAGCTCCACCTTCGTTTCCGTGCCCTTCACGTCGCTGCCGAAGGTGATGACCTTGGCCACGCCCAGGTCGAGGCGGCGGTACTCGTCGTAGCGCGAGGCGTTGCGCGGGCCCGGCCCGAACACGACGCGGTTGCCCACGCGGCTGGTCACCGAAAGGGGCGTGAACGGGTAGCCGCTGCCGAACAGCGCCCGCAGGTGGATGCGCCACGTCGGGTCGCCGGGTACGTAGTCCTGGACGTAGAACGAGAACGTGTGGCGCTGATCCGTCGGGCGTGGCAGCAGGCCGCCATTGTAGCGCGTGACGTACGCCGCGTCGAAGCGCTCGCGGCCCACCAGGAATCCGTAGTTGACCCAGCTTTCCAGGCCCGGGACGAATTCGCCCTTGATCTGCACGTCGAAGCCGTAGATGAAGCCGTGCGAGTCGTTGACGCCGCTGTACTCGACGCGCGCGTTCTCGACGCCGTACGAGACGAGGTTGGTGAGGTGCTTGTAGTACGCCTCGGCGCGCAGCGACAGGCGGCGCGCGGGCAGAAAGTGCTCGACGCCCGCCACGATCTGCATCGCCCGCTGGCTGCTGAGCGAGTCGTTGAGCGACACCTGGATGTTTTCCTGGGCCGCCGGGTTGCCGCGCAGTTCGAGGTAGTTGGGGGCCTGGTAAAAGAGGCCCGCCGAGCCCAGCACGGTCGTCGCGGGACTGGCCACCCAGCGCACGTTGAGGCGGGGCGAGAACGTCAGTTCTTCAGTAAAGGCGAAGTAGTCGGCGCGCACGCCCACCGTCGCGGTGAGCTTGTCGGGGCTGCCGGGCAGGAGGTCGAGGGCAGCCTGGGTGTAGGCGGCGTACTGCTGGGTCGTCAGGTCGAGCTGGTCGCGCAGGCTGTCCAGCACCAGGCGCACCTCCTCGTCGTCCTGAAACGTCGTGTTGAAGGCCTCCTCGTGGATGCGGTCATCGTAGCGCAGCGCGCGGGCCAGCCAGCCCAGTTCGTACGCCTGCCGCCCGGCGGAAAGGACGTAGCGCCCCTGTCCGGTGAGGGTGTTGACCTGCACACGGTTGTCGGCAAACTCCTGCTGCGTGCCGTTGCCGAGGTCGGTTTCCGCTCCGCTTCCTGGGTCCACCTGCGTCAGGTTGGCCGAGCCAGTGACCTCACGCTTCTCGAATTCGTCGGTGTTGAAAACGGATACGTCGTGCTCGGCGCGGAAGCGGTCGGTGAGGCGCGTCTTGAGGCGGACGCCGCCGAAGCGCGTATTGTAGCCGTCGGTCTGGCTGCCGCTGAACTCGGTATAGACGCTCTGGAAGTCCGAGGGGCGGCTGGGGTCGAGCGAGATGACGCCGAAGTAGGTGCGGCGGTTGACGGGGTCGAGGTTGAAGCGGTGCTCGACGACGACGCCTGTCGCCTCGACCTCGACGCGGTCGGAGAAGCGGTAGCTCAGCACGCCCTGCACGTCGGTGTAGGCGGGGTCGTAGCGCCCCTTCAGTTCCTGCGTGCCGAACAGGCGCTGCGCCTGCGCGCGGCGCACGCCCATCACCCAGCCCAGCTTGCCGCCAAAGGCCGAAGCGCCCGCCGCAGCACCGGCATCCAGCAGGGACAGCGTCGCCGAGCCGTGCAGGCGCTCCTGATTGGGCCGCCGGTAGCGCACGTCGAGCGCGGACGAGAGCTTGCCGCCATAGCGCGCCGGAAAGCCGCCGGTGTAGAGCGTGAGCGCGTCCACCAGGTCGGGGTTGAGCAGGCCCAATCCTTCCTGCTCGCCTTGCCGCGGGCGGAAGGGCAGGTACACCTCGTAGCCGTTCAGGAACAGCAGGTTTTCGTTGTAGCCGCCGCCGCGCACGGAAAACTGGTTGGACAGTTCGTTGTTGGCCGCCACGCCGGGGAGGGCGCGGATGGCCTGGAACGGTGTGCGGAACGGGCCGGGGATGTTCTGAATCTCCTCGGGCGTGAGCGTGAACACCCCCGCCTCGCCCGCCGCGTCGGCCTCGACGGCGATCTCGCCCAGTTCGCGACTTGTCGGGCTCAGGCGCACGTTGAAGAGCTTTTCCTCGTCGCGGCGCACGCAGAGTTCGCTTTCCAGATCGGCAAAGCCGACGGCGGTAACGCGCAGCGTGTAGCAGCCCGTGGGCACGCGAAAGCGGAAAAAGCCATCTTCATTGGCCGCCGTGCCGAAGTTGGTGTCGCGCACGAGCACGCTGGCCCCCGGCACGCTCTCGCCGTCGCGCGTGCTCGTCACTTGGCCGGCCACGATGCCCCAACTCTGGGCCGAGGCCGCGAGGGGCAGCAAGAGAAACAGCACGCATCCAAAAAGTCGTCGCATCCCGGTCAGGGTTGAAAGGAGAAATAAGAGCTGACCGTAGCGAGAAGGATAGGCGCGGCGCGGAAGAGAAAGCACGTGAGGGCGGAAAATAGCCATGCGGGCGGTTTGCAGAAAGGCCTTTCGGAAGCCGGTGGGTAGAACAATGGGGGAAGCCCTTCACAGCAGGCCGAGGGCGTGCAGCGCCCAGAGCTGTGCCGGTACGACGGTGAGCCCAAACAGCGTGCCGCCCAGCGTCTGCGCCCAGGTGTGCGCGCCCGCGTACACACGCGCCCACGCCAGCAGGGGCAGCAAAAGTGCCATCGTGACGAAAAGCGCGGGCGGCAGCACGTCTGGCCGGGCCAGACTGCCCCAGCGGGCCAGCCCGAACAAAATGCCCAGCGTGCCCGCGAGCGCGCTCAGGTGGACGGAGATCTTCCACCGCGTGTTGATGGCGAGTAGCAGCAGCGTGTTGGCGGCCTGAAAAACTTCGATCCACGCCAGCGGACGGCGGGCGGGCGGCAGGAACGCGAGAAAGGCGAGCGCGAGCGCGGCCACGCAGCCCGCGCCGAACAGAAACGGCGTGGTGCGCTTGCGCCGCTCGCGCACCTCGATGGTCTGCGCCTCGCCGCGCTGCACGTACCAGACCAGAAACGCGAGGGGGACGAGCCCATGGCCCAGCAGCGCCGCGCCTGCCACCGCCCACGCCTCGGCTTCCGCTGCTCCCAGCGCTACTGCGCCCAGGGCGTAGCCGAACACGGGCAGGGCGAGGGGACTGACGGAGTACGCGAGCGTGTCCGCCAACAGCCGCAGCGGGCGCGTCACCACGCGCCAAGCGTCTGGCCCAGCGCGCCGCCGGGGGCGGGCACGAGGGCGCGGGCGCGGAGGGCGGTGAGCACATCGGCGGCAGGGGGGGCAGGCAGCGCTCTGGCCGCTGCGTAGGCCGCTGCCACGTCGAGGGCCGCGGTGTAGAGTGCGTGGTCAGGGGCGGCAGGCGAGAGGGCAGTGCGGGCCTCGGAGACGCGCGCACCTGCGGCAGTAGCGTCGCCGGCAGCGAGGGCAGCGTAGGCGGCGGCCACGAGCAGGGTCGGGTGGTCGAAAAAGATGAGGCGTCCGTCCTCTATTACCCGCTCGGCCTCGGCATTCTGTCCTGCTTCGAGGAGGGCCATCGCGGCCTGCGCCCACGCGTCCGCGCTGCGGGCGTCGGCGGCGAGGGCGGCTTTGAGCAGGCCGGCCGCCACGCGGAAATCGCCCGCCGCGTAGGCCGCGAGGCCAGGCGAAGGCGCGGCCTCGGGAAGCGTGCCGCCCATCGCGGCAAGCGCGGCGCGGGCCTCCGGGTGGGCCGCATCGCGGCGGAGGGCCGCCTCAAAGGCTTCGCGGGCCGCATCTGCACGGTCGTGTCGCAGGTGATGTCGGCCCAGCCGCGCCAGCACCGCTGCGTCCGGCGGCTGGAGGGCGGCGAGGCGCTCGAAGGTGCGCGTAAACGCGCCGTCATTGTCCAGCTTTTCGTAGAGGTCGAGCAGTTGGGTCAGCGCCTCGGCGGTGGGCGGGAGCGTTTCGAGCAGGCGGGCGGCGTCTGCGTAAGCACCGCGCCGGGCGTGAAGGTCGGCAAGGGCCTGGGTGGCCAGCAGGTCGGTAGGGTGGCGCTCAAGAAGGGCCTCGTAGCGCCGCGCCGCGCCGGAGGCATCGCCCCGGCTGGCGGCGATGGCGGCAGCCACGCGAGCAAAGTGCGCGTTGTCCGGACTGCGCCGCGCGGCCTCGTCGGCCGTCTCCTGCGCCAGCGCGGGCTGCCCTGCCGCCGCGTAGCTCTCGGCAAGGGCCGACAGCACGGTGGGCTGGCCGGGCTCCTGTTCGAGCACCTCGCGGTAGCGCGCGATGGCCCCTTCGTGGTCGTCGAGAAACGCCCGCGTGAGCGCCTCGACGAAAAGGGCCTGCGTCTGCGCGCGCGCGGGAGACTGCTGTGCCCGTAGAGGAGCGACAGCGGCGGCGAGCAGGGCGAGGGTCAGCAGCAGAAAGCGCATGGGCCGCAGTACCCGCCGCCCGCCGCCGGGTTGCCACCCTGCGCCTGCTACGAACCGGTTTTGCACGGCGTGACGGGCCAGAGGCGGCAGGCGTCATTTTGTTGCAGCTACCCCGAACGTCAGGGTGCCTGCGCCGAAGGGGCAGGGCTCCTTCGCAAAACGTTCATACATTGCCAGGCCTACTCCCCCGCTTGCATGGCAGACTCCGCCGGCGTTTGCGTGGCCGACCTGATGGCCCGCGACCTGCCCACCGTTTCCAGCGCCACACCCGCCTTCGACGTGGCCCGGCGCATGGCGCACGAAAAGCTGCGCCACGTCCTCGTCGAAAGCGACGGGCAGCTGGTGGGGCTCGTGGACCGCGCGGCGCTGCTGCGCCACCTCGTGGCCCACTACCGCGCCCCGGACGGGCGGCCCATTGGCGAATTCGTGCTCCACAACCCCGTTACCATCGGGCCGCGCGCTTCGGCGTTCGAGGCTATCCAGACCATGCGGCGGCACCGCATCGGGTCGCTGCCCGTGCTTGACGGCAAAAAGCTCGTGGGCCTCGTTTCCGAGCGCCGCCTGATGGCCGTCGTCCACTCCGTTCTCACCCAGGCCACGCCTGCACCCCCACCCGCCCTATGGGAGACCAGCACGTAACCCAGATCAAGAGCGCCGACGACCTGCGGCGCTTTACCCGCCAGCTCATACAGGACGTGCGGGCCCTCGAATACATGATCGAGCAGGGCCTGTTCGACACGGGCACGCGCCGCATCGGGGCGGAGCAGGAGTTGTTTCTGGTGGACGCGTTCGGCCATCCCGCCCCACTCATCGAGGAGTTGCTGGCCATCAACGAGAACCCGGACGTGGTCAACGAGCTGGCGCGTTTCAACGCCGAGTTCAACGTGGACCCGCTGCCCTTTGGGGGCGACGCGCTCTCGCAGATGGAGGCGGGCCTGCACCAGCGGCTCGACTACGTGCGGAGCCTGACGGCGCGCCTCGACGCCGAGGTCATCATGTGTGGCATCCTGCCCACGCTCGCGCTCTCCGACCTCACCATTGAGAACCTGACGCCTGTACCGCGCTACTTCGCGCTCAACGACGCCATCCAGCACCTGCGCGGCGGGGCCGGTCAGATCCAGATCCGGGGCGCGGACGAACTCTTGCTGCGCCACGAGGGCATGATGCTCGAAGGCTGCAACACGAGCTTTCAGACGCACTTCCAGGTAGACCCGGACACGTTTGCGCGCTACTACAACATTGCCCAGGTGGTGGCCGCACCCGTGCTGGCAGCGGCGTGCAACTCGCCGCTGCTGTTCGGGCGCAGCCTGTGGCACGAAACCCGCATCGCCCTCTTCCAGCAGGCCGTGGACACGCGCTCGGCCAACGTGTACCTGCGCGAGATGAGCCCGCGCGTCCACTTCGGGTCGGGGTGGGTAAAGCAGGGCGTGGCCGAACTCTACAAAGAGGACATCGCCCGCTTCCGCGTCCTGCTCGCCCCCGACAGCGTGGACGAAGACCCCTTCAGCGTGCTCGCGCGGGGCGAGATTCCGCGCCTGCGCTCGCTCTCGCTCCACAACGGCACGGTGTACCGATGGAACCGCGCCGTCTATGGCGTTGCGGACGGTAAGCCGAGCCTGCGCATCGAAAACCGCATTTTGCCCGCTGGCCCCACCATTGCCGACGAGGTAGCCAACGCCGCCTTCTGGTTCGGGCTCGTGTCGGGCATCGGCCTTCAGTACGGCGATGTCCGCCAGCACATGCGCTTCGACGATGCCAAGTCCAACTTCATCTCGGCGGCGCGGCTGGGCCTGGGCTCGCGCCTGGCGTGGTTTGGCGGGCTGCGCCTGCCCGCGCCCCAACTCATCGAGGAGCACCTGCTGCCGCTTGCCCACCAGGGACTCGAACAGGCCGGGATCGACGCGGCCGACCGCGAGCGCTACCTCGGCCTCATCGCCGCCCGCGTGGGCGCGCGCATGACGGGCGCGCAGTGGCAACTCGACAGCCTTGCGCAGATGCGCGACGCCGCGCCGCAGAGCACGTCTGCCGAGCGCATGACCGCGCTCGTGGCGGCCACCATCGCGCGCCAGAAAGAAGGCCGCCCGGTGCACGAGTGGGAGCCCGCCCGGCTCGAAGAACGCGGGGCCGCCCACCGGCTCCAGAAAACGCGCGTCGAGCACTTCATGACGACGGATCTGTTTACCGTACACGAGGACGAGATCGTGGACCTGGTGGCGTGCCTCATGGACTGGCAGCGCATCCGGCACGTACTCGTCGAAGACGAGCAGCACCGCCTCGTCGGCCTTGTCAGTCACCGCAGCCTGCTGCGCTACATGACCGACTATCACGCGGCGCTCAACGAGCAACTCGTGCCCGTGCGCGAGATCATGGTGCGCGATCCCGTCACCGTCACGCCCGAAACGCCCACGCAGGACGCCATCCGGCTCATGCGCGAGCGTGGCATCGGCTCGCTCCCGGTTGTGCGCGAGGGCCAGCTCGTCGGCATCGTCACCGAACGCGACTTTATCGAGATCGCCGGGCAAATCCTCGACGGGATGATGGATGAGGGTAGGTAGTGGGTGGACGCCCGCGAAGCGCGCAATGGAAGAACCCGCGACTTCCAAGCGGTGGCATACGCCTGGATGCCCACGCCTGCTATCTTGCGCGCCGACCGTTTAGCCCTACCTGCCAGACCGATGGAGCGCACCGTCCCCAATCCGCCCGAACTCGTCGCCCCCGTACAGGGGGCCCCCGTCCGCGGAGACGCGGCCAAGCTCGTGTGGGAGCCCGCTGAAGGGGCCACGGCCTACCGCGTGCAGGCGGCTGCCGACGAAGGCTTCACCCAACTCCTCGTCGATGCCCGCATCACCGATGCCACGGCGCTCGTCGTCGAGCGCGTGCTGCATGGCGGGGAGGGCACCGTGTTCTGGCGCGTGGCGGCTGTCGGGCCGGGCGGACAGGGCGCGTACAGTGCGGCAGCCGAATTCTTTTCCTCTGCCGGCCCTGCCGAAGCGCCGCACTTTTCCGGCCGGAGCGCCCGCTTCGGTCGCGGC
>CBDUBO010000096.1:0-7452 GCA_965365405.1 uncultured Rhodothermales bacterium
GTAGTAGGCGACAGGCTCCTCGATCCGGTGCCCATCAATGACGTACAACTCGGAGTGTGCCGCGTTGAAAGCGTCGGTCGAGGAAAGCGCCGTCACGGTCTGCGCATCTTTGACGAACAGGGCGTTCCACAGCGCCCGCCGCCCCTCGGGCACGCGAAATGGAAGCGACTTGCGGTTGAAGCCCGCCGCGCGCGCATCGCCCAGCGCAACGGTCATGGTGGCGATATCCCAGCTTCCCGTGCGGCCTTCCGTACTCTGGAAGGAGAGCAGCGTGGGGCCATCGGGAAACTGCGCGAGGTAGGGGGCGCCGCCGTACGCCGAAATGGGCAGCCGCGCCGCCGGGGCGAGGGCCGCTTCGCGCTGCGGGCTGCCGCCATCAACCACGCCGTCCGGTCGTCCGTCGGGGGGCAGGCGCACGAGCACGGGTTTAAAGGGGCCGGGCACGAGGCCGTCGTCTTCGATGGTTACGACGATGCCTTCCTCGCCCGGCAGCGCGAGGGGGACGGGCATACCGTCGCGGTGACCCTTGCGGTAGCTCACCGTTTCCGGCGCCGACCACGTGCTGCCGCCGTCGGAGGAGCGGACGAGGGAGATTTCCTGGTCGTTGCTGCTGGGGTAGGGGGCCTCGTTGGCAAAGTAGAGCAGCACCTCGCCCGTGGCGCGTTGCAGCATGGCCGGCTCCCACACGCCTTCTCCCCACGCCCAGCCACCTTCGAACACGTCGGCGAGCAGCTGCCACGTGCGCCCCTCGTCTTGGCTCACGGCCACCTTGATGCCGAAGTGCCGCGTTGTGTTGACGTTGTCGGCGGGGGGGCGCGTGTTGTAAGCTAGCAGCACCGCCCCGTCGGCCAGTTGCAGCAGCGACGGCACGGCGGCGATGACGCCATTGGCGGCAGCGGCCATGAGGATGGGCGCGCTCCACGTCTGCCCGCCGTCCGTGCTGCGAAGCACGTAGCTGCCGCCCGCGCTTTCGACCGAGACGAGCAACGTGCCGCTGTGGAGGCGCGTCATGCGCGGGTACGACGCCGGCCCGTCGAAAAGCCGCATCCGCGTGCTGGCGTCCCACCCCACGCGGATGCCGCCCGTAAACGGCACCACCTCGGCGGGCGCGGGCGGCTTGCCCGATTCTTCGACCGGGCTGCCCGCGCACGCGGCGCCTAGCAGCACGGCAACGCCCACCAGCACGGCGCCCCACGGCTGCCCGAGGGCGCGCAGCGGCGCGCTCACGGGCACTCCCCCGACGGCGCCTCGATGGCGCCCAGCGAGGCGTCGGGCGAGCCAAAGTGGGGAGAACCGTCCGCATTCCACGTAAAAGACTGCGCGCGGATGAGGCGCTCCCAGCCGGGCTTTTCGTAGGCCTTGGCGTGATAGACGATCCAGTCCTGGCTGCCGTCGGGGGACGTGGTAAAGCTCGCGTGCCCGACGCCGAAGACAGACGCCGTGCCGCTGAAAACAGGTCCGCTCTTGTCCCAACTGGTGGGGTCTGCCGGGTCAGCCTGCGGGCCTTCGAGCCGGAGTTGGCCCAGGCGGTACTCTTTGAGCCACGACTCGCGCGTCGAGTAGATGATGAAAACGTCGCTGCCATGGGTGAGAAACTGCGGCCCCTCGTTGAGGTCGAGTTCTGTCCCTTTTTCCCACGGCTGCTCGGGCGAGGAGATCTGCACGCGCGGGCCGCTGATCGTCCACGGGTTGGACATGGGGGCGATGTAGAGGTGCTGCGCCGTCTTGTCCGTCGGGCGGTTTTTCTCCCAGCCCGACCAGACGGCATAAAGCTGCCCGCCGATGCGATCCACCGTCAGGTCAATGGCCCAGATGTTGACGCTGTCGGGCTGCACCTCGCCGGTAAACAGCAGCCCCTTGTCCACATACGACCCCTGCGGGTCGGCGCCGGTGGATTCGAGCACGCCGCTGCGCTGGTGGATAAACGGCGGCCCGGCCTCGCCGGCGGCGTAGTAGATGTACCACCGCCCGTCGATGAAGTGCAGTTCGGGCGCCCAGATGTTGGTCCGGTTCCAGCCCTGCGCCGGCGGCGAAAACACCTTGACGGCGTTCTGCTTGATGCCTTGTAGCGTTTTCGACCGCGACACGTAGATGGCGTTGTCGCGCGACTCGACAAAGTAGTAGTTGTCCCCGTGCCGCACCACGAACGGGTCCTGTCCCCAGCCTACCGGGTTGGTAAGCGTGCACGACGGCTCGGGGGGCGGGGTGCTGACGGGGTTGGAGTTCGAGCACCCGGCCACGAGGGCGAAGGCTCCCAGCAGCCCCGCAAGGCGCAGACGGTACAGCATGGTCGGAAAGGGAATGGCGCGGAAAGCGGGCCGTGGTGCGGACCGGCTGCAGGCCGCACCACGGCAGCGCCGGGCTACGCGCGCCCGGGTCACCAGCCCGGGTTCTGACTCACGTTGGGGTTGAGGTCCACTTCTGCCTGCGGAATGGGCAGGCGCTCGGACTTACCATTGACGAAAAAGGAGAACTCATCGTCGTGGGCGCGCAGCATGGGCAGCGAGGCGGCGCTGAGCAGCCCCTGGCGCTGCAAAAAGTGCCAGCGCGTCTGCTCGAGACCCAGCTCCAGCACGCGCTCGTGGGCCAGCTGGTCGCGCATGGCCTGCTGGCTCAGCCCGGGTGCCAGCGGCGCCAGGCCCACACGCGCCCGCACCCGGTTGATGGGTGCGTACGCCTCCTGGGTGCGGCCCAGCTCGTTGAGCGCCTCGGCGTACATGAGCAGCACGTCGGCAAAGCGGATCACCTTGAAGTTGATGGCCGAGTCCCAGTCCTGGCCGGAAAGCCAGTATTCGGAATACTTTTTCCAGAACAGCCGGTCGCTGGTGTCGCCGTAGCGGCTCTTGAACGATTGCCCGAAGACATCCATGCCGTCGGGGTCGTTCCAGAAAATGGTGGCGTTCAGGCGCGGGTCCTGCTTGCCATCGGCGGTTTTCTCCTTGAAGAACTCGTTGAAGTACCAGCGCGTCGGGTTGGCGTCGCAGAAGCCCACGCCGCACGGCCCAATCATGCGGGGAATGTTGTTGCCCCGCGCGCCGGTGCTCAGCCGCGCGTTGTCGGTGAACTGGACTTCGAAGACGCTTTCGCGGTCGTTCTCGTTTTCGCCGTCGAAGTTTTCTTCGTAGCGCGCGAGCAGGTCGTAGCCGGCAGGCGAAGAGATGACCTGCTGGAACGCCTCGGCAGCCTGGCTCCACTTGCGCTGCTGCAGGTATGCCTTCGCCAGCAGGGCGGTGGCAGCGCCCGACGTGGCGCGGCCCGCCTCGTCGGCGCCGTAGGCCGGCGGCAGCGCGGCCTGGGCGGCCTTGAGGTCTTCTTCGATAAAGGCCCACACCTGGTCGCTCGTCGCCTGGGCGGGCCGCTCCTCGGGCACCGACGGCGCCGTCACGAGCGGCACGTCGCCGAAAAGCGTGACGAGGTTGAAGTACTCGAGCGCACGTAGAAAGCGGGCTTCGGCCACGAAACGCGCCTTCAGGTTCTCGTTCATGTCAACGCCCGGCGTGTTGGCGATCACCTGGTTGGCGCGGAAAAGGGCCAGGTAGTGGTCGTTCCAGATGGCCGCGTTGACCTCGAAGTCGTAGCTGCCGATGGTGAACTTGTTGAAGTTGGACAACTCCGTCCACGGACTCGCGCTCGAGCCGATGTCCGAGCGGATGTCGTAGGCAAAGGTGAGCCACCGGCCATACGTGCCGTTGTTTTGCAGGCCCTGGTAGGCGGCGTTGAGGCCCGCGCGGGCGTCGGCCTCGGAGAGCCAGAAGGTGTCGGTCGTTTGCTGGTTCGGGTTTTCCTGGACGAGGTCGCCGCAACCCACCAGCGCGAGGCTGGCAACGAGCAGCGACAGGGAGACGAACTGTTTCATGGCAGGTAGAAGGGCGTGATCCGCAGGTCGAAGGAAAAGCGCGCCCCTCAGGGAAAGGGGCGCCTGGTGCTTACAGGTTCAGGTTCAGCCCCAGCGTAAAGGTGCGCACGTTGGGGAAAATCTGGCCGTCGTCGAAGCCGGGGGCCAGCGTGCCCATGCCCACGTTTTCCGGATCCCAGCCCGAGTAGCCCGTAAAGGTGTAGAGGTTCTGGACGTTGGCGTAAATGCGCACGCCACCCTGCGAGAGCCCCACGCGCTGTGCCAGCGTGCCCGGCAGCGTATAGCCCACCTCGATGTTCTGGAGGCGCAGGTACGAGCCGTCCTCGATCCAGCGGTCGGACGTGGGGTTGGCGTTCATGGCGCCTGCGGGGCCGAAAATGGCGCGGGGCGTACTCGTGCTCGGGTTTTCGGGCGTCCATGGCTTGAGGCCGGCACGGTAGTTGGCGTTGTCGTCCATGCGGTCGGTCCAGAACCGGACCACGTTGAAAATCTCATTGCCTGCCGAGCCGCGCAGGCCGAGGCTGAAATCGAGCATGCGGTAGCGTCCGTTCAGGAAAAAGCCGCCCTGAAGGGTGGGAAAGGCGCTGCCGGCCACGTAGCGATCCTCGTCGTTGATGAGCCCGTCGCCGTTGCGGTCGCGGTAGCGCACGTCGCCGGGCTTGGCGCCGGGCTGGATAACGACCGTCTGGCCATTCGCCAGCGTCGAAGTGTGGGCCTGCACCTCGGCCTCGTTCTGGAAGATGCCGTCGGTCTGGAGCACGTAGAAGCTGCCGACGGGGCCGCCCACGGCGGTGCGGGCTACGCCCCACGGGCCGGCGAAAATGGGCTGGTTGCCGCTGCCCAGGCTCAGCACCTCGTTTTTGATCGTCGTCAGGTTGAAGCCCGCGTTGAAGCCTGCCTGCGGGCGCTCGTAGCGGTAGCTCGTGCTCAGCTCGAAGCCGCTGTTGCGCACCGACCCGGCGTTGACGAACGGGCTGGAGGCCGAGCCGAGGCTGGGCGGCAGCGGCGCCCGCACGAGCAGGCCCTTGGACTCTGACACGTAGTAGTCGGCGGTAAGCTGCACGCGGTAGTTGAACAGGTTCAGGTCGAAGCCCACGTCCGTCTGCTTTTTCTCCTGCCAGCGGATGTTGGGGTTGGCAAGGCTGAGCTGGATGGCGCCCGGCGCGATGGCGTCCGGCCCGAGCACGTAGCTGATGTTCTGGCGAATCAGGCCGGCGAACTCGTAGTCGCCGATGTCCTGGTTGCCCAGCGTGCCGTAGCTGGCGCGCACCTTGAAGCGGTCCACGTAGTCACGCAGAACGGGCAGCGACTGGTAGAACCCTTCCTCGCTGAGCACCCAGCCCACCGAACCCGACACGAAGTTGCCCCACCGGTTGTCGGCGCCGAAACGCGACGAGCCGTCGCGGCGGAAGCTGCCCGTGAGCAGGTAGCGGTCGGCAAAGCTGTAGTTGGCACGCACGAGAAACGAGCGCAGCATCGTCGTCACGTTGTAGCCGCCGTTGTTGAGGTTGTCCGTTCCCGCCTCAATCACCTGCAAGTCTTCGTCGTTGTAGCCCTCGCGGTAGGCGCCCACGAAGGCGAAGTCCTCGCGCTGCTGCGTGTATCCCGCCACGGCGTTGACAGCGTGCGGTCCGAAGGCGTCGTCGAAGGTGAGCAGGTTCTCGGCCAGCAGCCGCGAGCTGTTGTTGCGGTTGTGCGACAGGCTCGCCGGCAGCAGGGGATTGTTGAGGCGAAGCTGCCCCCTGCGGTTGAAGACCTTGTTGGTGAAGTCCTCGTACTGAAAGCCCAGGTTGAAGCGGTAGCTGAGGTTGTCGAACAGGCGCAGCCCGGCATAGGCGGTGCCGAGCACCTGGTTGGACTCGTTCGTGTTGTCCTGCATCACCTGCATTCCCAGCGGGTTGGTGCCAAAGGTGTAGTTGGCCTCGCTGCCGTAGCCAAAGCCGCTCGTCGTCGTGCTGTCGTAAACAGGGATCGTCGGCAGCATGCGCACAGCGTCCACAAGGGGGAATCCCACCATGTTCTGCTTGACCGAGCGCGAGATGGCCGCGTTCTCGCCCAGCGTTAGGATACCCTTGCGGATCTCCGAGTTGACGCGCAGCCCGTAGCGCTCGAAGCCCGTCCGGACGACGGCCCCGTCCTGCTTCAGATAATCCCCGCTGATGAAGTACGACGCGTTTTCGACCGCTCCCGAGGCGCCCAGGTTGTAGTTCTGGATGGAGCCCGACTGGAAGATGGCGTCCTGCCAGTCGGTCGAGCGCACCGGGTTGACGGCGCCCTGCATGGGCGGCAGGCCCGCGTTGGCATACGCCGTGCGGTTGATCTCAGCCCAATCCTGCGCGTTCATCATGTCGATCCGGGCGGGGATCTCCTGGTAGCCGTAGTAGGAGTTGAACGTGAGTTTGTTGGGCCCCTGCTGCCCGCGCTTCGTCGTGATGACGATAACGCCGTTGGCGGCCTGCGCGCCGTACTGCGCCGCCGCCGAGGCGTCTTTGAGCACTTCGAGCGAGACGATGTCGTTGGGGTTCAGGTTGGGGTTCTGACGCAGGTAGAGGCCGTCCACCACGTACAGCGGCTCGTTGTTGTTCATGAAGCCGATGCCGCGAATGGTGATGCGCGCCCCCTCGCCGGGCTGGCCCGTCGTGCTCACGTCCACGCCTGCAATGCGGCCCTTGATGCTTTCCTCGATGCGCGTCACCTTGCGGACGGCAATCTCCTCGGGGTCGATGCTGGAAACGGCGCCCGTGATGTCGCGCCGCCGCTGCGCCGTGTACCCGACGACGACGACCTCCTCGCCCGAAAGGGCCGCGGGTGCAAGGGCCACGTCGAGCCGGGTGCGTCCCTCCAGCGGAATCGTCTGCGTCACGTAGCCGACGTACGAAACCACCAGCGTGACGTCGAGGCTGGGCACCGTGAGCGAGTACTGGCCTTCGAGGTTGGTGGCGGTGCCCGTGGTGGTGCCCTGCACGAGAATGCTCGCGCCCGGCAGCCCCTGGCCCGTCTCGGCGTCGGTAACCGTGCCTCTGACGACCGACTGGGCAAGGGCGGAAGTGCTGAGGGGCAGCAGGAGGGCGAGCAGGGCCAGAAGTCTGAACTTGTTCATGGCGTTGCGGCGAGAAACCGGGGAGGTGATGGGGTTGCTGCGGCGGCTATCCACGGCGCTGGGGCAGGGGGCACGACGAGGCCGGAAGGGCCAAACGCAGACGAGTTCTACGAACTAAAAAACCGGTTCGATGTTTATCGAACACGTCGAAAGTAGCCGCTTCCCCTTTTGATGTCAAGTAGGTGCAGGGCAATTATTCCGCACCTGATTGCCGTATCGCTGGCCGAACAAGCGCTTTCAGCCTTTGTGCTCGGGGCTGACAACTTGCCCCGCACAGCCAGCCGCACGCCCCGAAATGGGAGACTTGCAACGGCACTTGCACATGGAACGGGCATTTGATATTATCGAACCGGTTTTATTGATTTCGAGCGGACTCCGTCCCTTTCTGCACGGCGCGTGGCGTCCATGAAAAAGTCCACCATCAATGACGTAGCCCTGCGCGCAGGCGTGGCCAAGTCCACCGTTTCGGCGGTCATCAACAACCGCGACGTAGTGG
>CBDUBO010000097.1:0-7438 GCA_965365405.1 uncultured Rhodothermales bacterium
GGCGTGCAGGTGCGCGGCGGCTGCTCGTGCGCGGGCACCTACGGCCACTACCTGCTCCACATAGACCCCACGCGCAGCGAGCGCATCATGGCGCAGATAGACGCGGGCGACCTGCTGGCGCGGCCCGGCTGGGTACGCCTCTCGCTCCACCCGACGATGACGGACGCCGAACTCGACTTCGTGCTCGACGCCATCGAGGAGGTGGCGCGAAATGCGAAGGCGTGGGCAGACGACTACACGTACCTCCCGCGCCAGAACGTGTGGCAGCACCTGCGCCCCACGCCCGTCCCGGACGTGGCGGCGTGGTTCGCGGTCTGACGCCCGTCGTTATTCCAGAAACAGGTCTTGCGTGCGCGTTTGCGATGCGCCGCCGTTGAGGTCGCGCACTTTGAGCGTGAGCGTGTAGATGCCCGGCTCCTGGTCACCCACGTCGAGTAGCTGGTACTGGGCCACGTCGGGCTCGGTGCCGCTGCCGGGAAAGCGCAGCGACACGCCGTCCTGGCGGCTGAAGACGCGCCCCACGACCCGAGCGATGCCCTTGCGCGTGTCTTTCGGGGCCAGTTCGATCTCGACCTCATAGCGCGTCTGGCCGCTGGCCTCCTGGCTCAGCCCGTAGGCTTCGTAGTAGATGTAGAGCGGCTGGTTGCGGCTGAACACGCTCCACGGAGCCGGACGGATGGACAGGTCGCCGCGCACGATGTCGCCGGGTGCCACGGCGCGCCCTCCCTCGGCCTCCTCGACGCGGTAGGCCAGCAGGAGGTCGCTCAGCGAGAAGCGGCCCGCCTGGAAGTCCGGCACCTCGACGGGGCGACGCTGCACGCCCACCGTCGCGCCACTGGCCGTCTCGAACTCGACCGAAAGCTCGTGCTTGCCCGGCGGCGCCTCCATCTTCTGCGAGTCCACCCACAGGTTGGCCTCGTCGAAGCGCACGATCTGGTCGGTGCGCAGCCCGTAAAGGGTACGGCGGCGCTCGACGAGCACATCGCGGCTGGGGGAGACGAGAAACGTGCCCACGCTGGCCGTCACGTCCACCTGCGGTGTGGCCGCGTCGAATTCAGGGATGGAGACGCCGTAGTGGACGTACACGTCGGTCGCGCCACCCTCGCCCCGGAAGCTGGTGACGAGGTACGGCAACTCGACGCTCCGCGCGCCAGACTCGTAGTCGTAGCGCTGCGGCACCTCGCGCTCGATTTCGCGGGCGATGAGGGTGTAGTCGTTCAGCCACGGGTCCACGCCCTGCGCGATCTCGCGGGCCGACGGGCTGTACAGCCTGAACTCGCCGTTGCGGAAGGGGTCCTGGAAGACGAACTGGAAATCGCCGTAGTCCCAGATGTTGTAGGTGTTGAGCAGCTCGAAGTCGCGCGGCGGCTCCTCGCCGAGCAGGGCCGTGTTGGCCGAGCGTAGCGTGCCGGGCGAGAGGTCGCCGCTGGCATTATCGTCCTGGCGGTCTTCTTCGCGCTGCTGGCGTTCCAGGTCGGCAACGACGCCGGAGGCCGCCGCGTTGAAGTCTTGAAGCACGCTGCGCAGGCGCATCGAAGCGATCCCGGGGGCATTGCTGGGGATGAGGTACACCTCACGCCTGGGCGTACCGTAGCGCACGAGGATGCGACCGCGCTGCGTTTCCCAGCCGTGCAGGTCGAGCGCGGGCACGCGGTAGAGCACGTCGGCCTCGGTGAGGCGGGCATAGTGTTCGAGGCGGCGCTCGTTGTAGGCCGTGAGTAGGCGCGGGTCCTCTGACGTCCAGAAACGCTGCGCGTAGGCGTCCGGGTCACGCAGGTAGCGATCCCGTTCGTCCGGTGCGAGCAGCAGCTGAATGTCCTCGTAGGCGGCGCGGCTTTTCTCGTCCATGAACGAGAACGCCGTGCGGAAGGAGCGGTCGGCGGCGGCCGGGTTGCCGGCGCGGGTGTGGGCCAGGCCCAGGTAGAGCCACGTCTGCGGGTCTTCGGGAAACTGGACGTACATGGTGCCGAGCCGTTCGAGCGCCGCCGCCCAGTCGCCCTTGAGCGCGTAGATGCGGACGAAGTCGTCGTACACGTCGCGGCGGCGCGGGTCGGCTTCGAGGGCTTTCTCCAGGTGGCCGATGGCGCGGCTGTAGGCTTTCTGAGCGCGGCGCGCAAAGCTGATGGCGGGCATCCCCTGCGCTTCGAGCGCGTCGAGGTCGAAGCGATCGGCCAGAAAGACGCTGTTGGGCGAGATCGAGGCTTCGGCGGGCGCGAGCACGGCCGCCACCTCGCCGTCCTCGGCGATGAGCGGCTCGGCGGTTTCGTCGTTCCACGAGCTGCGCCCGGCCTCCTGCGACAGCATCGGCAGCGCCATCGCGTTGCGGTAGCGCCAGAAGTCTTTGATGTAGAGGCGGCCCAGTTCTTCGTGGGCGAGGGCGTTGTCAGGGTCGAGCTTGAGGATGCGGGCGGCCAGTTCCAGGCGTCGCTGCTCGCGCAGGCGGTCTTCGATAAAGGTGAAGCGGTCGCCGCGCAGCAGCACCATGCGGGCAGCGAGAAAGTCTACGTTGTCCGGCTCGACGCGCAGCGCGGCGTCGAGGGCCCGGCGGGCGCGGCGTTCGTCGGCCAAGGGCGTTTCGGAATAGACGCGGGCCAGCAGGTACTGGGCCTCGGCGTCGGCTTCGTTGCCGGCGACGTGCTGTTCGAGCAGGTCGCGGGCGTCGGTGTAGCGGGCCTCACGGTAGGCGAGCCGGGCGCGGTCCAGCGCGCTCTGCGCCCACGCCCCCGCTGTGCAGAAGAGGCTGAGGAGAAAAAGAGCTAGAAAGCGCTTCATGAGAGTAGGCAGGATAGCTGGTGGCAGACGGGGAGGAATTCCTGAGTCCCCGTTACGGTTCAGGTGTTTCTACGATCATAACGGAGCAGGTGGCCTCGGCCGTACGTCCCGCGCCGTCCTCGACGCGCAAACGCACCGTGTAGCGACCCGGCGCAAGGTCGGCTGTGCTGAGCACGTAGTACCGGGCCTCGGTTGCCTCGGCGGACTTTTCGGGAAAGCGGACAGCCACCGACGACGGGCGGCGACCCAACAAACGGCGGCGCTCGTCGCGCTCGGCCACGATTTCCACCTGGAAATCACCTCCGGGTTCGAGGCCGTACGCCTCGGCATAGAGGTACAGCGGCGCGCCCACTGCGTAGCGCGCCTCGATGGCGGGCACCACGCCCAGCCCGTACCGCACGAATGCGCCGGGCTGCGGCCCTTCTTCGACGCGCACGGCGGGCACGAGGGTGCTCAGGCGCAGGCGTCCGTCGGGCGCGGGCACTTCTATGGAATCCTGGTGGACGGCCCACGCGCTGCCCCACGCCCCTTCCGCCTGGAGCCGGTAGCGGCCCGGCGCAAGCGCCAACCGATGCAGCGCAGGCGCGCCTCCGCCCAGCGGCGCAGCCCGCGTCACCACGCCGTCGGAGACGCCATAGACGGCTACCGGCGCGGCGTCCTCAACAGCGGTGGCCACGACGACTTCGGGGGCGGCAGGATCGGCAAACACGTAGGCAGCAACCGCGCCCAGCTCCCGCACCTGCCGCAGCGCGAGCCGTTCGGGCATTTCGCGGGCGAGGGTACGGGCAATGAGCACGTAGTCATTGGGCGCATCGCGGCCGCCGAAGAGGCGCGCGGGGGGCGAGTAGAGCTTGAACTGCCCGCTCATGAACCAGTCCTGCACGACGATGTGGAAGTCGCCCCAATCCCACGCCACCACCCGCCCGTCCTCGGTGGAAGCGAAGGTGCCGTAGCCCGAAAGCGCCTCGGCGGCATTGTCGGGAAGGCCGTAGCGCACTACGAGCGCGCCGCGTGCCGACTGCGCCCCCCCCTCATTCCCGAAAAAGAATTCGGCCAGGGCCAGACGCGCCAGGTGAGCCGTCCAGCGCTCGTTTTCGGGAGTGGAGAGGATGGGGTCGAGGCCGGACCAGAACACTTCAGGGTCGGCGGGCGGCGCGCCGGGTGGACGGACAGGCGCAGGGTCGCGCAGACGCGCGGTTTCAGCGGGCGGCAGCAAGTCCATATAGCGTGCGAACGCCTCTGCCGCAGCGCTTTCGTCCTCGTCGAGATAGGCGGCGAGCCCACTCCACTGCCACGCCTCTGCCTGCTGCGGCGCTGCGGCGCGCCAGGCATCGGCCAGCCGCCGGGCCTCCGCCGGGCGCGCCAGCAGAACCGCCAGCTTCAGGCGGAGGCGACGCGCCGCGTCGTGGTCGGCACGGTCGGCCAGGAGGGTATCGAGGCAGGCGGCGGCGTGGCGGTAGCGGCGGTCGAGGTCGGGTGCGCGAAGGGCGACAGCATGGCTGCCGATGCGCCACGCCACGTCGTCGTAGCCGCCTAATCCGCAGGCCAGCAGGGCGTCCGGGTCGCGGGCGTCGGCGCGCAGCAGGCGTCGGCTCAGGCTGCGTAGCGTTTCCATGCGCTCGAAGCGGGCCCCGGCGGTGTCGGTGAGGGCGAGGCTGAGGCGGGCGCGCAGCAGGTCGGGATGATCGGGGTGGCGCAGCAGGCCGCGCCGGGCGTAGTCGAGGGCACGGGCGCGATCGGCCGGCGGCGCGGCATAGAGGCGGGCCAGCGCGGCCAGCACGTGGGGATCGCGGGGGCGGGCGCGCTCGGCGCGATGGAGCAGGACGCGTGCTTCGTCCGTCCGCCCCGCACGGAGCAGCCTGCCGGCTTCGCCTACCTGCGTGCCCGCCTGCGGCCGGGCCGGGGTGGCACCGACGAGCAGCAGGGCGATGATGAGGACGGCAGCACGCATGGCCGAAAGAACAGAAGCCTCGTCATCCCGCGCAAGAGCAAATCCGCGCCCCGCCGCGGCAGCCTGTGCAGCCGCGCCGCTACGAGGCGTTGGGCTGGCGAGGCGACGGCGGCGCGTCGCTGTCGCTGCCCCGCTCCTGCTGCCAGTACGCGGCCAATTGCTGGATAAAGGCTATCTCGCCGGGAGAGAGCGTACCATCCACCGAGGCCAGGTCGGCCAGGTCGTTGAGAATGCCGACGCGCTGTTCGGGCGAGAGAGACTGGCGCAGGTCTTCGGCGGCGGTCTGCACCATCTGGTCGCGCCCGCTGCCGAGGTACACGAGCATCACGTCGTCGAGGGTGCGCTGGATCTGGTCGGGCTGGGCAGCGGGAAACCACCGACGCAGGCGCTGGCGCTGCGCCTTTACCTCGGCGGCCTCCAGTTCGGCATCGGCTCCGTGCAGGAGCGACAGGAAGAGCAGCGCCACATCGTGCATCGGCGTCCAGCCGCGTGAATCGTCACTTTTCATGCAGGCCCAACGGGTTTGGGAGGGAGTATGGGCGTAGGTTCGTGCTGCGAAGGTACTTCGTGCCGTGCATCCCGCGCCGCTGTTACACGCATTTCCATGCCTATCACCGTCACGTACCGGCTCCGAGGGCCGGTTGCCGAAGCCGAAAGCCGCGCCCACGCGCTTCTCATCGAGCAGTCGGTCGAAACGCCCCTCTCCGTAGCGAACCGCTATCCGTTCGTACGCGAGCACCTGCTGGGCCGCGTCGAGGCGGTCGAGGCGATGGGAGACAACGAAGCCCTCGTCCGGCTCGCGCTGCCCGAAGGCGTCGCCGCCACGGACGCTGCCCAGCTCGTCAACGTGCTTTTCGGCAACGTGTCCATCCACGAAGGCGTCACGCTCGAAGATTTCAGCCTGCCCGGCGACCTGCTGGCGCAGTACCCTGGCCCGCGGCACGGCATCGCCGGGTGGCGGCAGCGCACGGGCGTAACCGGGCGCCCGCTCGTGTGCAGCGCGCTCAAACCCGTCGGGCTGGACGTGGACCAACTGGCCGACCTCATGGCGGCCTTTGCCGAGGGCGGCATCGACGTGGTGAAGGACGACCACTACCTCGCCGACCACGCCTTCGCACCGTTCGAGCCGCGCGTCAAAAAGATGCTCGAAGTGACGGCCCACGCCGCCGAACGTTCGGGTCGCCGCACCCTCTACGTTCCCAACCTCTCCGGCACGCCGGAGCAGATGCGGCGCCAGGCCGAGATGGCGCAGACGCTGGGGGCCGAGGCCGTCATGGTCGCGCCCATGCTCGCGGGCCTGCCCTTTCTTTACGAACTCACCAGCCGCCACCTGAGCGTACCCCTGCTGGCGCACCCCAGCTTCGGGGGCAACGGACACATCGCATTGCCCACCCTTATCGGGAAGCTGTTCCGGCTGTTCGGGGCCGACGCCGCTATTTTCGCGGGCTACGGCGGGCGCTTCGGCGTCTCGCCCGCCACGTGCCGCGCCATCGCGGACGCGGCCCGTGCGCCGTGGGGTGCCCTCAAGCCCGCCCTCCCCGTGCCCGCCGGCGGCATGACGCGGGAACGCGCCGCCGAACTCGTCCGGTTCTACGGCCCCGACACCATGCTGCTCGTGGGCGGCAGCCTGCTCGAAGCGGGCCCCGCCCTCGCCGAAGAAACCCGCCGTCTCGTCGAGCAAACCGCCGCCCAAGCCTGATTCCGCACATGAGCCTGCTCTCCAAAACCAAGAAACGCCTTTCCACCGTGCCGCTCCTGCGCCACGCTTTCCACACCCTCAAAATGGTGGCGAGCATTGCGAAAACGGGGAGCCTGCCGTTTATCCGGCTCTACCCGCCCGGACACTTCTACTCGCCGATTCCCGCCTACGACGAAGCAATGCGCGCGGGCGTGGGTGCAGACGGTGCAGCAGTCACCTCCTGCCCCGGCATCGACCTCAGGGAAGAAGCACAGATCGAGCTGCTGGAAAGGTTTGCCCGCTACTATCCCGAACTGCCCTTTTCGCCGGCACCTAGCGACCAGGCCCGGTACCATTACGACAACGAGTTCTTCACGTATGGCGACGCCATTGCGCTGTACTCGGTTCTGCGGCACTTCGCGCCCCGAAAGGTCGTCGAGGTGGGCTCCGGGTTCTCTTCTGCCCTCATGCTCGACGTGAATGAACGCTTTCTGGGCGGCAACACCCACTTCACCTTTATAGAACCCTATCCCGACCGTCTCCAGAACCTGCTCCGATCGAGCGACGCGAACAAGGTTTCTATCTTAAAGGAAAAGGTTCAAACTACCCCTCCCCATATTTTTCAGCAACTCGAACGCAACGACATCTTGTTTATCGACTCGTCTCACGTATCCAAATCGGGTAGCGACGTAAACCACCTCGTTTTCAACGTTCTACCTCTTCTCAAGCCCGGGGTAATCGTGCATTTCCACGACATCTTCTGGCCTTTCAACTACCCTGCTGAATGGATCATGCAAGGGAATGCGTGGAACGAAACCTTTCTCGTCCGAGCCTTTCTCCAGTACAATAGCGACTTCGAGATCATCCTGTTCAATTCATTCATTTCCACGCGATTCAGGCACAAGATCGAGCAGTCTTTGCCGCTGATGCTGAAAAACGGTGGAGCAAGCCTATGGCTACGCAGAAAATGACGGCAAGCACGGCCACGCCCAACATCCGGGCTTTCAGCGACGCGACGAATGGCTTTAGCTGGGAGG
>CBDUBO010000098.1:0-7435 GCA_965365405.1 uncultured Rhodothermales bacterium
CCACCGGTAGCGTCCTCCCCGCCTGCTGCCACGCCGTCACGATCTCCTCTGCAATTCGGCTGTGCGATGGCGCGAGGGCAAGGCTACCTTCGCCGGGCTCGACGTACCCTTCAAGCTGCTCGTCGAGGTGGTTGGTGCCGGTCAGAAAGTGCAGCACCCGCTCGTCCAGCTTCAGCGCGCCGGTGGCCAGCGTGGCGCTGCTGCCGGGCGTGACGAGGCGCCAGTAGCGCAACGCCGCGCCGGGAGTGAAGGCGCTCCAGTGGGCGTCGGGGAAGGCGGCAAGGGCGAGGCCGAAGGTGGCTCCGCCGCACCTGGCGATGGCCTGCCCGAACGCGGCGTCCAGTTCGACACCCGCGCACAGCAGCACGATGTCGCGTTCAAAAGGCGTCAGCCTGAACAGGTGCGCCAGTTCGGTAAGCGCGGGAGGCGGCAGGGCATCGTCCCAAGCTGCCTGGGGGGGCGGCGCGGTTCCTTCTACCACTGCCTGGACGCGCGCCAGCGACGCGGTCAGGAAATGCTGGTTGGCCTCGGCCCAGGAAAGCGCGGTCTCGGTCATACCGTCACCTGCTCGGAAGCGAGATAAGCGGGCGGCGTGACCGTCCGGTCGATGAGTACACTTTCGACCCCCTCCACGCGCAGGCGAACCGGGTAGGTGGCCGGGACCACGTTTTCCAGGGCGAAGGTGAGCGTGGCTGTGGGCAGGGCGTGCACGGCCGCCGGCGCCTCGCGCGTGCCGACGACGAGCGACGCGGGCTGCTCGGGCAGCACGTCGGGCACGGTCTGCACGGTGAAAGTAGTCGTCGTACCCGCCGTGGCCGCAGCGATGCTACTGATGCGGGGCGCGAGGGCGAGCGGCAGCACGTTGGTGCGGCGCGGCGTGCCGCTTTGCGTGAGCCCGACGGACACAGCGTACACGCCGGGCGGCGTGGCGGCGGCAGGCGTGTTGAGCACAAAGCTGATCTCGCCCTCGGAAACCCCCGCGGGCGGCACCAGGATGGTGAGCGGGAGGGCCAGACGCGGGTGTTCAAGCGTGACCTCGACGGGCGTGGCCGCGTCGGGCGCGAGGTGGTGCCCCACGAGGCGAACGGTTTCGCCCAGATACACACTCGGCTTCGCGGCGGCCGGCACCACCCTTTCGAGCGTCGGAAAGGGCGGCACCAGGCCCGTCGCCACGGTCGGCCCGCGGTCTCCCACGCCGATGGTGAGCACGGGCAGACCGGCGTGCTTGGGCCGCTGGCTCTCGATGAGCACGACAGAGGCGAGATAAGCAGCCGAGGGCCGGTAGTTCGCCTGAAACGCGCTCCACAGCTTCGACAGTTCCTCGATGCCCATCGGTTCAGGCGTGATCTTGACCAGTTCGACCTGCTCGGCCAGGTCGGAGGCGGCCAGCGCGCCAAAGGCGGGCGGCAGGATGGAGCCATCCACGGGAGAGGGGGCTGCCAGCGTCGTGCGGATGGCGTCGCGCGTGAGCACGGGCCGCTCGTGGAGTTGCTGCATGGCGTAACCCAGCAGAATCTCGGCCTCAAAATCCTGCGTGCCGTAGGCGCTGAGGAGGTAGTGCAGGTCGAGGGCGAGGGGCTGGTCGCTCAGTCGCGTGCCGTCGCCGCTGCGCGAGGGCATCATGGCATTGCGCCACCCGCTGTTGGGCGAGACGCGATAGAGGTACAGGTTGAGCTGCGGCCCCGTGGCCTGCGCCGTGTCGATGAGGTCGGGTGCGACGGCGGTGACGGTGACGCTCGTGCCCAGCGCTGTGTTGAGCGACGCATCCACGAGGGCGTTGTCGAGCAGGTCTTTGATGACGGCCGTGACGGCCGCGAGCGCGAGGGCGTTGCTCATGGCCGGGAGGATTGCTGGGCGAGGTAGTCGCTGAGCGAGAGGGCGGGCGCGGCAGGCGTGCGGCGCTCGGGCCGTGCCGGCGTCACGGCCCGCACCTCGATGCGCCCGATGTGCACCTCGATGGTGGGCGCTACCGGCGGCGGTGCCGTTGGCTCACGCCGCGCCGGCACGGGCCGCGACTCGGCGAAGGGCGACGGCCGGTGCAGCGCCGGCACGGGCGCGGGGTTGTCTGTGCGAGGCGGCAGCAGCGCGCGCTCCGCCGCCACGGTCGGTGCCGGGCCAGCGGGTGCGGCTTCCCCATGCAATCCACTTTCTGCCCTCGCATCGGCAGGCAACACGCCCGGAGATGCGGCGCGCAGTGGGGGCTGGCTGGGCCGGTGCGCGGGCATCGCAACCCGGACGCTACCGGGAGACGCTGCCTCCTCCCGAACTGGCGCGGCAGACCGTGCGGGCGGCTCTTCCCTGACGCTGCCCGCGGCTTCGGCAAGCCCACTGGTCGAACGGGGCGAAGCGAGGGGCGCCGCCTGGCGCGTGGATGCCGGCTCACGCCCTGACTCAGGCACGGAACGGGGCACGTCGCGCGTGGCAGCGCGCTCGGGCGCGGGCCTTGCCTCCCGCGCAGGTGGCACCGGGGTAGCAGACGACGCTGGCGGTGCAGGTAAGCGCGTGGGCGGCCCAGTGCTCACCTGCGGCACGGGCGCAACAACGACCAGCGGCCCGGCCTGCTCTTCCCACGACTCCTCGAACCGGGGTGCCGCCTCGAAAGGTTGCAGCGGCCGGGGCCGCGCGCCCTCCAGCCCCTGACGGGCCTGGATGAGCAGTGTTTCGAGAAAGCCGGGCATGGGATAGAGATAGAAAAGGGGCGACGGGCCGCAGCGATCTGTCACAGCGAGGCACAGACACGCGCAGCCGACACTCAGGCACCCACGAGCGCCAGGTACTGCTGCCGCCGCCACGGGCTCAGGGCCAGCACGTCGGCCTCACGCCAGCCATAGGCCTGGGCCAGCCGGTGCACGTCGTGGAGGGCGTGACGCGCCCGAACGGCGAGTTCGGAGAAGAAGAAGCCCGTTGCGTCGAGGGGTTCGTTCCAGGTGTGCCCGCAGGCCGGGCAGGCAAGGGTCAGGCTGATAACGGCGAGGGCATCGGCCTCAGCCATAAGGGCCTCGGCTTCGGCCGCCACGCTATCAGGCCACTCGCTGAAAGGAGGCGAAACGGCGCACCGTTCGAGCAGGTCACGGGCGTCCCCCTGTTCATCCACCATCGCTTGCAGGTCCGTCAGGGTAGGAAGACGAGCCGTGTACGTCTCCTCGCCGTGAGGTACGTGCACGTGCGTGGAGGGCGCACCGGCGCTTTCGAGAAGGACACGGGTGGAGAGCGCAAACTCGACCTTCTCGCCGCAGGCGGGGCAACCGGCCTGGCACGGCAGCGCGTCGCCCATCGTCGCGGCGCGTGCGGCGAGCAGGCGCGCCGTGCACGTGCCCACGGGCAGCGCCGCCAGCACATCGGCCTCGTCGGGGTGGGCAGCCGCCAGCAGCGCCTGCGCCCTTCCGAGCGGTGTCAGGAGCCGGCCTGTTTCCCAGAGCCGCAGCACGTCCGTGTCTATCAGGGCCCGCATCAGGCTGCCGGTTCGACAAAGCTCGGCTCGGCGGGCTCGGTCACGTCGTAGTCGCGCTCCCAGCCCTCGTTTTCGAGCTTGATCATCTCGATGGCGACGGCCTCGCCGTTGGCGTCGAGGTCGGGCAGCGCCTGGTACTCGCTCACCCAGCAGCGATACACTTTGTAGGCCTTGACGAGCTGTCCGGCTTCGTTGTAGAGCTCGATGATGAGGTCTTTGCGGAAGTCTTTGAGCGACACCTCGGCCCCCAGCCCGGAGCCGTAGTTCCAGACTTTGTTTGCCCACTGCTCGAACTCCACGTCGTGCGTGACGCCGCGTTCGAGCGTGATGGCTTCGTACTCGGTGCGTCCGGGCGACTTGCGGCTGGTGCTGGGGTCGGCTCCATCGCGGTGCTCTACAAGCTTGGTGGTGCGCTTGAGCGATCCCACCTTCGAGACGCCCGCCACGAAGCGTCCGTCCCACTTGACGCGGAATTTGAAGTTCTTGTAGGGGTCGAACCGCTGCGGGTTCACGGTGAACTGGGCCATGATGGGTTGGGGACTGGAGATGTGGGGATTGGGGAGGAGGAGAATGGGGAAGCGGAGTCAGCGTGGCGCTTCTGGCCACGTCTCCACTTCCCCACGTCCCCTACACGTCAATCTGTCCGGCGATCTGCTGGATCTTGAGGACGACAAACTCGGCGGGCTTGAGCGGCGCAAAGCCAACCACGACGTTGACGATGCCGTTGTTGATGTCGGTCTGCGTCGTCGTCTCGCGGTCGCACTTGACGAAATAGGCCTCCCGTGGCGAAGCGCCCTGGAAGGCTCCCTGCCGGAACAGGGTGTTCATAAAGGCCCCGACGTTGAGCCGGATGGAGGACCAGAGCGGCTCGTCGTTGGGCTCGAACACCACCCATTGCAGGCCCCGGAACAAGCTTTCTTCGAGAAAGAGCGCGAGGCGGCGCACGGGGATGTACTTCCATTCGCTCGCCAGCGCATCCGCGCCCTGGAGCGTGCGCGCCCCCCACAGCACCCGCCCGAAAGTGGGAAGCGTGCGAAGTGCATTGACGCCGAGCGGGTTGAGGACGCCGTTTTCCGGGTCGGTGAGGCGGTATTCGAGGGCCTGCACGCCTCGCAAGGTGGCGTCAGTGCCAGCGGGCGCTTTCCACACGCCCCGCGCAGCGTCGGTGCGGGCGTAGAGACCGGCGGCGGTTCCGCTGGGCGCCACGGGCCGCAGGAGGAAGTTGTTCAGCGGATCGGCCACGAGCGGGCGCGGATAGTACGTGGCCACGTTGCGGTGCCGCAGCGCACCGTTGTCACCGATCCAGTCCTCCATCTCCTCCACCCGGTCGCGCGGGTTGGCGGCAGGCTGGCGCACGTCGAGGATGTAGAAGGCCCGCTCCTGCTCGCACAGCGCCGTGGCGGCCGCATAGGCCATCCCCGCCTGCGCATCGTCGGCAAGGCGCATCGTGTCCGGGATGGAGAGGATGTTGAACAGGTCCACGTCGCGCAGCGCGTAGATGCCTGTGCGCGGGGCCGCGTCGCTGCCGATGAGGTCGGTGGCTCCGGGCAGCGAGCCGTTGGCGCCCGCCACCTGCGCGCCGCCTGGCAGCGCCTGCGCCCCACGGGCGATGCTGCTGCCCAGCACGTAGCGCTGCACGTTTTCGCGCGTGTCCAGCCCGAGCGTCGTAGCAAGCGTGTCGCCGCCCGAATCGGCAAACTGGAGCAGGTCACTGTCACCGCCCGAGCGGATGGCGAGGTACTGTTGCGCCGCCGGCGAGCCGGCCACCTGCACGGTGGCCCGGCTCAGGTCGAAGGCGTCGGCGGCATCAGGAGCTGCTGGCACGACGGCCCGCAGCGCCGTTTGCAGCGCCGCCGCGAGGGCCGAGGGCCGGTCCACGCCCGTCATGCCCAGCGTGATGGTGTACGTGCCCGTCGCCCCCTGCGGCGTTACCTGGATGTCCTGGTCGCCCGTGATGGCAGCCAGGTCAATGGCGGCCAGATCGGCGCTGCCCGTGCCCGTCGGGGCGGGGCGACGTACGGGAGAGAGGGCCAGGTTGCTCACCCGGATCAAGCTCGACGCGCCGGCGACATAATCCGCCAGGTCCGCCGTCATAGCGAGGTTGCGGTGCGTCTCCGAAGCGACGATCTCCTCCCGTCCGTTGACGGTGCGCACCTCGGAGACGAAGAGGTTGAAGGTCTGGGTGGGCGTGGGCGTGTTGTAGTCCACCTCGACGCGTAGACTGTTGCCCCACGCACCTTCACTCGCCGCGCTCACGGTCATGGCGGCGTTTCCAGCGCCGTCCTGAAGCACGATCTGCGCAGCCTGCGCCACCGTCGCCCCGCCTGCCGTGCTCGTGTTGGTGACGCGCACGGCGTAGGCCTGCCCGCCGCCGTTGAGGAAGAACTGCTGGATGGCGTACGAGGCTTCGCTGTCGGCACTCAGTCCTCCGAAGACCCGCTCGAAGTCTCCGAAGTTGAACAGCCGCACGGCCTCGTTGCGGGGCCCGCGCGGGAAGAAGCCGACAAAGGCGGTGACGGACGTGGCAACGCCGCTGATGGTGCGAACCCCGCTCGGAATCTCTTCCACATAAACGCCGGGGTACGTGAGGGTGGATGGCATAGTAGGTCTGGGATTGTGGGACGGTCGGCGGCCGGTCAGGAACCGGTCGAAAAAGAAGGACGCCCTTGCGCCTTACCCGCTGGCATGGCGCCACACCCGGCCACCCGGTGCACGCGCAAGGCGGCTGGCGGAGTGCGAACAGCACGGGCCTTCAGGCAGGGACAAACACAGCAGATTCGTTCGCGCAACAGAGACGAACGGCCAGGGGCACCATCCCACTACGGCGAAAAATGCCGGGTAGCGCGGCCAGACGGCGAACAACATAACCCGCTCGCCTCTTGAAAAAATGGGGCAATTGCCCTATGTATGAACGGCCGCCCGGAGTGTCTTTTCCCGGCCAGTGCCCCCCGCGCCGGGAGGCGGCAACAGGTAGTATCCAGTCTATTTGCGAGTGTTATGAACAGCCCCAGTTATGCAAACTTCGCCGGAGGGCACTGCCCTCACCCTGTCTGGTACCGAACTCCAGGCGTTGCACGCCGCGCAGCAGTCGCTTCTGGAAGCGGCCGCCCCGACCCCGACGGAGGCCCTGCGGCAGTGTAGCCTGGCCGTTGGCAGGCTGCTGAACATCCCGAATGCCGCCGCCGGCCTCTGGCTTGACGAGGCGTGGCATGTGGGCGCGAGCACACCGGCTTTCGGCAGTTCCCTGCTGGCGTCGCTGGGCACCCAGCCCCCCGGGGACTTCCCCGCTGCCTCCGCTTCGCTGCTCACCGTCTCCGTAGCTGCCGGGCGCGGGCGTGGCCTGCTGTGTGCCGCGCCCGAAGCCACATACGACGCTTCGGTGGACGCAGACGCACAGGCGCGCCTCGACCTGCTCCTGCCGATGCTGCGTGCCTGCGTAGAACGTGCGGCGCCCCCCGAAGGGCCGCTCGTGGCCGCGCTGGGACGCCTGGGCGAGCCCATCGCGCTCTACACGGCTGAGGGAACGGCAATGTGCCAAAGCCCTGCCTTTCGCCGCCTGTTGCGCGACGACTCCGAGGGGGCGCGCGTGCAGGCCGAGGCGCGGCAGCTGTCGCGGCAACTCTGCGCACTCAGCGGCAAAGCGGCCCGCGAAACGGCCACATTGACGCGCATTGTGGGCACGCAGCGCAGCCGCTACGAACTGCACGCGAGCCATTTTCCCCGCCACCTGCTGGCTCGCCCCGCCGCGCTGGTGCACCTGCACGCTTCGCGCAACCGCATGCCCTCGAAAGTCCGCCTGCGCCAACGCCTGGGCCTGACGCCCCGCGAGGTTGAAATCGCCCTCCTCGTGTCCGAAGGGCTGACGAGCAAAGAGATCGCCGTCCGGTTGTGCGTGAGCACCAACACGGTGCGGCGGCACGGCGAGAAGGTGCTCGAAAAGCTGGGGCTGCATACCCGCGCCGGCGTCGCCCTCGCCCTCATGCG
>CBDUBO010000099.1:0-7422 GCA_965365405.1 uncultured Rhodothermales bacterium
CAGCGGCATCACCATCGTGGGCGCGCTCGTAGCCGCCGGCATGGTGGGCGACCGCTGGGCCACGTGGCTGGGCGTGGGCGCGCTCGTGCTGGCGACCATCAACGTCGTCGGTGGCTTCCTGGTGACGGACACGATGCTCAAGATGTTCAAGCGCGAGAAAAAGGGGGGTGAAGTGGTGCGGTCGTGACACGCACAGGGCGCACCGTGTCGCGCCCTTACGACCTCAACCACGTCCACAATCCCCTTTCCCCACGTCCCCATTCCCCCGCCACCCATGACGACGCTTATCACGCTTGCCTACCTCGTCGCGGCGTCGCTGTTTATCCTGGGCTTGAAAAAGCTCACCTCGCCTGCCACCGCCCCCGCCGGCAACCGGATGTCGGCGCTGGGAATGCTGGTCGCCGTCGTCGCCACGCTGTTTCTCGAAAGGATCGTGACGCCCGTCGAGATGCTGGCCGGACTGGTCGTGGGCGGAGCCATCGGGGCGTTTCTGGCGCGGCGCGTGCAGATGACGGGAATGCCTGAACTGGTGGCAGCCTTCAACGGCTTCGGCGGGCTGGCCTCGACGTTCGTGGCCGGGGCCGAGGTGGCGCGCGTCGTGGCCGAGGGCACCGTACCCGGCTTCGGCACGTCCACTGCCGTCACCATCGGACTCTCGCTGCTGATCGGCACCATCACGTTTTCGGGCAGCTTCGTGGCCTATGGCAAGCTGAGCGGCAAGGTCAACGGCAACGCCATCTCGTTTCCCGGTATGCGCGCGCTCACGGCGCTCGTGGCCCTCGGCGCGCTGGCCTCTGGCGCGCTGCTCGTGTGGGGCGCTTCGGTGCTGCCCTACCACTTTACGGCCATGGAATGGGGCGCGCTGGGCGTGGCACTCGCGGCGCTCGTGCTGGGCGTCCTGCTCGTCATCCCCATCGGCGGAGCGGACATGCCCGTCGTCGTGTCGCTGCTGAACGCCTACTCGGGTCTGGCGGCGGCGGCTACGGGTTTCGTGCTCAACAACACCGCTCTCATCGTCAGTGGCGCGCTCGTGGGCGCGTCGGGCTTCATCCTCACGCAGATCATGTGCGAAGCCATGAACCGCTCTCTCCTCAACGTGCTGCTGGGCGGCTTCGGCGGCGAAGGCGGCGGCGAAGGCACGGCGCTGCTGGGCGACAAGAGCATCCAGCAGACGAGCGTCGAGGACACGGCCATTCAGCTGGCCTATGCCGACCGCGTGATCGTGGTGCCGGGCTACGGCATGGCCGTCGCGCAGGCGCAGCACCAGGTGCGCGAACTGGCCGACGTGCTGGCCGCCAAGGGCGTGGACGTGCGCTACGCCATCCACCCCGTCGCGGGCCGGATGCCGGGCCACATGAACGTGCTGCTGGCCGAGGCCAACGTGCCCTACGACCGGCTCTACGAGATGAGTGACATCAACAGCGCCTTTGCCAACACCGACGTGTCGCTCGTAATCGGGGCCAACGACGTGGTGAACCCGGCGGCGCGCACCGACGCATCGAGCCCCATCTACGGAATGCCCATCCTCGACGTAGACCAGTCGAAGCGCGTCGTCGTGCTCAAGCGTTCGATGCGGCCCGGCTATTCGGGCGTGGAGAACGAGTTGTTCTACAACCCCAACACGTCCATGCTTTTCGGCGACGCCAAGGACTCGCTCGGCCACCTCATCGGGGCTGTCAAGGAGTTGTAGCGGCGCTCAGCCAGCGTCCACGCCCACCAGCCGGTAGATCTCACGCAGCGGCACCTCCAGGCCAAAGTGCGGGCTCTGCACGGTGGCGTCCAGGCCCACGGCTGCGTGCAGCACCCACTCGCTGCCGCGCCGCGCGTACTGCATCACGAGGGGCCGCACGGCGGATACGATCCAGTACTCCCGCAGGCTTTCCAAGCACGTGTAGGCCAGCAGCTTGGCTTCCAGATCCGTCTCCATCGTGGAGGCGGAAAGCACCTCGACGAGCAGTTCCGGGTTCGTCAGCGTCCGGGGGCGGGTGTCCAGGTACTCCGGCGGCCCGCAGATCACCACCAGATCAGGATACACGTAGCCCACATCAATCTGCACGCGCTGATCCCCGACGGCCATGCGGCACTCCTGGTCTCGCAAGCGCTGTCCCAGTTCGAGCGTCAAGTTCACCACCACCTGGTTGTGATCAGGCTCGGCCCCGGCCATGGCCACGACCATGCCGTCCCAGTACTCGTTCCTGTCAGGGGATTCGGCATCGAGGGCGAAATAGACTTCGGGGCTGATGCGAGCAGCAGGTTGCATGTTGGGAGTGGCGTAGGTGCGGGGCTCTTTGGGCAACGGAACGTGGCAGCAAAGGTGCCAGAAAAGCTACGGCCCTGCCTCGCCACCTTCCGGCCCAAAGAAAAAAACCCACGTAGCGAAGTCGTCGGTGAAGTCCACGAATCGGTGCTCGACGCCCGCGGGCACGAACAGCACTTCGCCTGGCACAAACGGGTGCCGCACGTCGCCGTTGAAGAATGTGCCTGTACCAGAGACGACGACGTACACCTCGTCTCGCGTGTGAGGCGTTTGCAGGTCTTCGTATTCCGGCTTGTAGAATTCGACTTCGAGCGTGCCGTGCTGGAACAGGCGCACGAAGAGGCTGTCGGGCGTCTGCCGCAGCGCGGCGCGGGCCTGCGTGGGCGTCATGCGATAGGCTTCGGACATCGGGTGAAACGCGTTTCAGGCGAATCCGTCAGGCGGCGCGCGTGCGCGTGGGTTTGCGGCGCAGCCCGCCGAACCACCGGCCCGCCCAACCGAGCAACGTGCCCAGAACCAGCAGCAGGCCGAGCGGCAGCAGCACGAAAAAGAACAAACCCGTGCCCACGCCGCCCTGCCGGCACAGCCCCCACGGGTTGATGCCGGAGGCCGGGCTGCACAGCAGGCTGCCGGCGAAGAAGTACGCCGAGGCGAGCGCCAGCACGCACACCAGCACCACGCCTACCAGGATGGCGAGGCCCAGACCGGGCACGCGGCGCGACAGCTTGGCCAGCCCGTAGAACACGCGCAGTGGCAGGGCCAGCGTGTAGCGGTAGAGTGGGTGCGCCCGGATGCGCGGCGCGTCGTCGCCAAAAGCCGCCAGCAGGCAGTTCTTGACCACGAGCAGCGTGCTCGCCATCACGTCCAGCAGCACCACGCTGGGCACGTCGCGCCCCAGTTCCTCGGAGCCGACGCGGTAGCGCTCGATGAAAAAGCGGCCCAGCGGCGTCTGTTTGGGGTCGGCGGCGCTCCGGTCGTCGCCCACGAGTTCGCCAAAGGCGCGGCGGGCCTGCTGCGCCGACGCCACGGCGGAAACGAACGGGTCGAGCTTTTTCTGCGTCGAGCGGTACACGAAGGGCGGCTGGCCCACTTCGGGCGTGGGCAACTCCTCCTGCGCCTGAAACCGGTTCCACTCGTTCTGCTCGTCGAGCGCGTCGCCGATGACGCTGGGGATTTCTTCGGCGAGTATTTCGAGTTGGGCCATCTCGACCAGGAGCGTCACCATGCGGTCGGCTTCGGCGAGCGCCCCGGTTCGCGCCGGACCGTCGTCGCCGAAGAGGGTCGTGAGCCACGCCTCGAACGCGCTGTGCGAAGGGGCGCCGCTGTGTGGGAAAAGCGCCGAGGGGCTGTATTCAGGACGCAATGCCGCGCCATCGAAAAGTGCCTGGCGCACGCGGGCGCGCCACCGGTCGTGGCGGACGATCTGGCCCAGCCTGTCCGCCGTTACGAGGGTTTCGACGAGCTGGCAGACGCCATCGAGGCGACCCCACAGAATGTCGTTGGCGCGCCACGAGCGCTTGAAAAAGCCGCCGAAGTGGTACACCGTGTCGCCGGATACCTTGTTGGCGAGGCTGTTGGCGCTGAAGCCGCGGTTGGCGTCGCGCGGACTCAGCCGCACCGTTTCGATCACGTCCTTCTCCCCCGCCCCGCTCATCGTCTCCAGCGGGTAGAGCACCTCGTCGAGCTGCTCGAACTGCGCGAATGCCTCACGGACGGGGTCGGTACGGTCGGGCAGGAAGTGGGCGACGATCTCGGCGTCCCAGGTGTCGGCCTGCTGGAGCAGGTTGGGCGTGTTCGAGGGCGCATCGATGGCCGCCTCCACGATGCGGTCGCGCCGTGCCTTGAGGGCCGTGTTGAAGGCCGACAGCGTCTCCGATGGCAGCCACACGCCGGGCTCCATCCGGCCCAGGCCGGCGGGCAGGCGCGTTTTTTCGTCCTGCTCGAAGGGATGGTCGGGGTCGGTTGTGAGCAGGTGTTCGAGGGCCGTTTCGAGCGCCATCCAGATGCGGGCGGGCGTGCCCTCCTGCCAGTCCAGGTCGAGCCGGTCGATCACGCCTTCCATGGCCGACTTGACGATTTCGTAGAGGCGCACCTGCCGGTTGAGCACGCGCCAGAGCGCGCGGTAGCGCACGGCCTGCTCTTCCGGCACTTCCTGCCCCGGCTCGGGCCGGTTGACGAGCCCGAAGATGAGGTAGATGAGCCGGTAGAGGCGGCGCATCGGGTAGTAGGCATCTATGCGGCTGAAGAGGACGGAAGGCTCCACGTATTCGTCGAAGGCGCGGACGATCTCGCCGGCGCGCTGCTGCTCCTCGGGCGTGAGCACGCGCCGCCGCCCGCCCGTCTGAAACAGCCCTTCGATGACGCGGTCGCTGATCACCGTCAGGCGGGTGCGCTCGTAGAGCCGCCGGGCCGTGGGATGCGGCGCGGCAGCGGCGGCCACGTGGTGACGGGCCACGTCCTCGGTGATGCGCGCGTAGCGCTCCACCTTCGAGTTGTGGTCGATGAGACGCTTGAGATCCTCCGAAATGCTCTCGTAGCCCGGAATGCCGATGAGCGCCTGAAGTACGGCCTGGACGACGTTGGGGCTTTGGGCGCGCTCGCCCTCGTCGAACGCTTCGGGATCAGGCTCGACGTAGAACAGCTTGCGGTCCACGTCGCGCTCGGCGGTGCGGCTGAAGATGGCGTCGAGGGTGAGCGTGAAGGGTTTGTTGTCGAGCACCCCGCCGTCGAGAAACCACGCCGAGGGGCGAAGCTGGCCCCACGTCTGGAGCCGCCGTCCGGCCTCGTCGCCGTCGGAGACGTGGACGGGCGCGAACGCGCCGGGAAAGCACGACGTGATGCGCGAGAGACGCGCGAGGGCGGCATGCGTGGCGTCTTGCGGGCCCGCATCGGGGCGGTCGGGACGAAACGGCTCCTTACGCCCTTGCCGGTGCTTGAGCAGGAACACCGCGCGGTGGTTTTTGACCAGGATGGGATGCCCGGCATCGTCGAACTGCGTGTAGCGTTCGCCGTCCACGTCGGTGCCCGTCACGAAGAGGTCGAGTTCGGAAAAGGGCGACGGGTCTTCGCCCAGTTGCCGGCTCATCGCAGGGGTGATTTCGGGCATCCCGGCAAAAGCCTCGCGCAGCTTGGGTTCGTAATACCCCTCGCTGTCGAGCACGGATACAGCGTTGCCGTCCGTGGGAGCGCGCAAGAGGCGCTGGATGCCGCCGTGCTGCCGCCACAGACCTGCCGTGGACGCGAAGTCGCGCTCGTTGCTCAGCGCGTAGCTGAGCAGGATGCCATTGATGCCGCCTGCCGACGTGCCGCTGACCACGTCCACCACGATGTCAGAGTCGGTGAGGGCCTTGACGAGCCGGAACACGCCGCGCCCGCGTACGGCGTTGAAAAACTCGCGCGCCACCCCATTGATGTACACGGCAAGCGAAACGCCGCCATACATCACCAGCCCCAGCCGCACCTCGCGGGCGCGCGGCTCGGCGGAAGATTCGGCAGCGGTGCTGGAGCGGACGGGCGCGGGAGACGGAGCAAGCATGGAGCGTAGGGACTGGGGAATGGTCAATTTGGCAATTCGGCAGTGGGCAGTGAGGAATGGTCAATGAGACGATCTGCTAACCTCCAACGACCAGTGGCTACTGCCCAACCTCCACCCGCACGCGCTCGACGCGGGCGCGCAGGTCTTGAAGCCGCTGCGGCACACCGGTGAGGGCTTTGTAGAGGTCGAGCGAAAAGACGAGTCCGCCGCTCTGTGCCACGTCGCTGGCGGCCAGGCGAAAAACGTAGCCCGCCCGTAGCGTCCGGCACAGGTGTACGAGTGCGCCACCGCCCGGCCCGCCTTCTGACGGCAGCGTGACGAGCAGGGACGCGCCCCGGTAATTCCGACGGCTGGGCGCGTACACGAGCAGTCCCGCCACTTCGAGGGCCAGCACGTCCAGGCGCTGCCACTCGGACGGCGGCCAGCCCGCCACCCCCACCCCCGCCGACGGATGCAGCAGCACGAACTGACGACGGGGCGGGGCCAGGCTGGTGCGGGCGCGGCCCAGGCTGTTGGCCACCAGCTCCCACGGGTACATCGAATAGCCGTTGCTGTTGAAAGCGTCCCACTGCCGGGCCAGCCCGTCGAGGGCTTCGAGGGCGAGGGCACGGCCCTGCGCGCCGTAGGCCGTCAGCAGCCGCGAGAGGGCAAGGGCGCTCCAGCACAACACGCGCCGCTGGGGCTGTGGCATCTCGGCGTCTATGGCGATGGCGTCCGGCGTCTGGGGAAAGAGCGTGTAGGTATTCGCCCCGCCGAGCCCACTGGGGGCGCGGAGACCGAAGCGCGTGGCGCGCACGCCTCTGGCCGTCGCCACGAGGAGGGCGCTGTCCGGGTGGGCAAAAACGCGCTCGGCCTCGGCCACGAGGCTGTCGGCCTGGCGCAAAAAGGCGGCACGGGCCTCCGGCTCGACGGCGTCCGATGCGGCGGCGAACCGGGCGCGCTCGGCCCTGAACACTGCCACCCAGCGCCCTGCGGCCATGTCCGCCGCGTAGCCGTCGAACACGGCGTCGGGGTGTTGCTGCGCCCACGGGTCGGGCAGCGTGGTGCGGTCCATCGCCGCCACGACCTGCGCATCGCAGTCGGCCCGCAGCGACGGCTGCGCCCCGGCGGGCAGCGCGCACGCCAGCAGGGCGAGCCCAGCCACCGCCCCTGCGCACGCCGCGCGCATCCGCTTGGAAAGCGCCAGAAACTGGCTCAACGCGACGGCGAGTTCGACCACCGAACGGTTCTGAAAAAGCGCCACCAGTTCCCCGGCGCGCTGCACGAACTGGCCCACCTGCTCGATGCAGGGCGGACCGGTCTGCGCCGCGTCGCGGGCCACGGCCGCCTCGTACTCGCCGTTTTCGATTACGCCGCCGAACAGGTTGTTGAGGAGCGGCACGTGCACCTGCGGCGCGGCGAGGTAGTGCTCGAAGCCGTGGACGTTGAAGTCCCGCACGTGGTGCAGCCTGAGGTCGGCATAGCCATCGCCCCAGTCGTCCCGCGCAAACGGCAGTACGGCGGGAATGGGGTCGAGGGCGTGCCGGACGGTCACGTAGGCGTCGGTGTAGGCGCCTGTCCCGGCGGTGATGGGCCTGACGATGCCGCCGTACACGTCGCGGTCGGACTGGAGCACGCGGCTCACGTTGGC
>CBDUBO010000100.1:0-7399 GCA_965365405.1 uncultured Rhodothermales bacterium
GCCGCTCGTAGGTGTCCACGTTGGTGTGCCACGTCGTCGTGAAGTACTGGATGGGATCTTGCCCCATCGAGATGCCCGCCAGGCCCGCGTTGTTGAACGCCGTATGGTCGCTGCCGCCGATGCCGCGCGAGTACGTGGGCCGCGCACCGGCCACGCCGAGGCTATCGAGCGGATCGAGGATGCGGTCGAGCATCTCGGCGGCCTCTGGCGGGCCAAACACGCTCGCGCCGCGCAGGCGGCCCGTGCCGCTGTCCACGTTGAAGTAGGCAATGAAGTCTTCCCACGCGGGCGTCTTCTCCTCGAACGTGCCAAAGGTGTCTTTCACGTAGGCGCGCGAGCCCAGCAGACCCTGCTCCTCGCCCGTCCAGAGGGCCACGCGGATGGTGCGGCGCGGGCGGGTGCCCGTCGTCTCGAAGTATTTCTGGAGCAGGCGCGCGGCCTCCATCATCACGGCGCTGCCGGCGGCGTTGTCCGTTGCACCGGTGGCGGCGTGCCACGAGTCGAGGTGCCCGCCCAGCATCACGACTTCGTTCGGCTTCTCGGCCCCGGGAATATCGGCCAGGTAGTTGTGCTCGGTCTGGGCGTCGGGATAGATCGTGTTTTTGACCTCGACCTCGAGACGCGGCGTGTGGCCGCTGCCGATGAGGCGGGCGAGCCGCCCGAAGTCCTCGTCGCGCATGACGAGCGTGGGCACCGTGCCCGCAGGGTCGTACGTGCGGTTGGCAAACGCGCGGATCAGGCCGTTGTCCATGCCTGCCGGGTTGACGCGGGCGATGGCTCCGTCGGCCTTGAGGAGCGAATCCACGCGGGCGGCCACCTGGAACGAGGCCAGCGTGCCGTCGGTGGAGGGGCGCGGCGGCGTGTAGGCGCGCTCGTTGCCGTCCTCGGACGGGCGCGGCGTGAAGCGCGTGCGCGCCTCGTCGTCGGTCAGGCGCATGGGCGGGATGTTGCTCGCGCCGGGCCGCACGCCCGTCTCACCCACCAGCACGATGGCCCCGCGTACGAGGCTGCGCACGGAGTCCTCGTAGGCCTGCATCCGCGCCAGCGTCGGGCTGGAGGGCAGCTTCAGGTGCACCGCGGGCCCCGTCTGCACACCGTTGGTCGAGGGCGTCCAGCCCAGCGCCTCGGCAACGAGGGCATCCTTGACGGGCGCGACGAGGTGGACGCTCAGGCGCTCGTTTTCCCATCCGGGCCGTCCCCAATCCCACGCGGCGCGCTGCGTGTTGGTCATCCCCCACCCTTCCATCGTCTCCAGCGCCCACGCCCCGGCACGGGCCAGACTGGGCGAGCCCGTCAGGCGCGGGCCGTGCACGTCGGTGAGGTGGTGCAGCAGGTTCATCACCTGCGAGTTCTGGGTTTCCTGCTGGTAAAACCACGTGCTCGCGTCCTGGGCGCGGAGCGCGGGCACGAGCAGGAGCAGCACAAAGGCGGCGATCAGTCGGGGCATGGATTCTCTGAGGTTGGTTATTGGAGGTTGGCGCAGGAGATTCGAGGTACATCCGCCTCTAATCTCCCGTCTCCAACCGTTCGAAGCGGTTGGCGTCGCGGTTTTTGCGTACGTGCTGCGGGCTGAACACCTGCCCGTTCATGGCGATCCACACGCCCGGCGGAAGCGTCTGCACGGCGGCCAGGGCAAAGCCCACGTTGAAGTCGGCGTCGGTGCTGCGGTGCAGCGCGGGCGAGAGCGAGCCGACGAGGACGACGGTTTTGCCACCCGCGTCGCCCAGCGTCCGGGCCGTCTCCACCATCGTGTCCGTGCCGTGCGTGATGAGCACCTTTTTCTCAGGCACCTCGGCCACGGTGCGCGCGATGAGCGCGCGGTCGGCGTCGCTGAGTTCGAGGCTGTCCTTGCGCAGCAGCACCGTGCACGAAAACGGCACGGCCACGCCCGCCTCGCGCAGGATGTGCGTCACCTGCGGCTCGCCCACGTGGTACTCGCTGTTGGCGTCGAAATAGACCTTGTCTATGGTGCCGCCGGTGGTGAGAATGCGGATCATGGCGTGAAAAGCGGCCTTTGGCGACCGTTAGAGCGGCCAAGGTACGGCACCGGCGCTGCGCAGGGTACCAAACGGAACGGCAGAAGGCCTCCGAAAAAGCCGTCTGCCGAGACTTCGCGTCATTTTTTGCTACGCGTAGTACGGATTCTGCACGAGCGCGGGGTTGGCATCGATCTCGCGCAGCGGAATGGGCCACCCGAAGCGCCCGTCGAGCACCAGGACGGGAGCCCAGTTCGGGGACGGCAATCGGGCCGGCGGTGCACTTGAGGTCGCGCAGGAAATGACCTTCGAAGGCCAGTTCGAGGCGGCGTCTGCACAGCACGTCTTCACCCCCCGAGGCGAGCGCCGGCGCCCGTAGACATTTACATCGACTACGAGACTGTCGCGTTTGCACACTTTCCCTGGCTTCTCACACCCCTATCGCTCATGGAATCACAAGCAAGAGCAGCGCTCTAAGAATTGAAGCAGGAGTTGATCGAGGGCTCCAAAGACGCCACAGGGCCGACCATTTTACTCAAGGAGCTGCCTGAACTGCGCGAAGGCACTTTCGAGCGCTTCGACGCGGGCGCGCAGGGCGGCCACTTCTTCGGCCAGCGGGGACGCGGCGTGCGCGGGGGCGGCCTGTGATGGCGCGCCGCCCTCCCCTTCGCTCTCGGGCAGCGGCGCGAGCGTGTGGGCCCAGCGCGCCTCGCGGCGTCCCGACTGCGGCACCAGTTCGGCCACGAGCGGCGCTTCGCGCCCGCGCAGCGCGTCGAGTTCGGCGGCGACGGCTTCCAGGCCGTCGAAGGTGTGCATGCGCGCGGTGCGGCTGCGCAGCTCGCCGGGGGTCTGCGGGCCGCGCAGCATCAGCTCGGCCAGAATCGCCTTCTGCGCCTCGCTCAGCTCGAAGACGCCGCCGAAAAGCGTGCGGTATTTGGCCACCCTGCTGCCCATGCCCGTCTGCTCGGCCACCAGGCGCTTGCCCATGAGCGCGTCGAGCGCCTCCATCACGTCTCCCTCCGAAAAATCCACTACGGGCTCGCGATTGGACTTCTGGTTGCACCCAGCGACAAGCGCGTTGACGGTGAGCGGGTAGTATTCGGGCGTCGAGAGCGCCTTTTCGATGAGCACGCCCAGCACGCGCAGTTCGCTGCCGGTAAGCGTGGGAATGGTTTCGGTCATGGCTTGCAAAACGGTGGGGCCGGAAGATAGCGTGGCCCGGCACGGCGCGCGGGTGCAACGGATCTGCCACATGCGGTCGGGCCCCGTGCGGCCAGAGCGGAGATCGGAACCTCCCTCGCTGCCCGCCGGTCGGCAGCCGCGCCCCGCTCCACCATTCCCTTTACGCCTTGAGCCCCCGCGACCGCTGGTACCAGGATGCCATCATCTACTGCCTGGACGTGGAGACGTTCAGGGACGGCAACGGCGACGGCACGGGCGACTTTCGCGGTCTGTCTCAGAAGCTCGACTACCTCGACGCGCTCGGCGTGACGTGCCTGTGGCTGCTGCCCTTCTACCCGTCGCCCAACCGCGACAACGGGTACGACGTGATGGACTACTACGGCGTGGACCCGCGCCTGGGCTCGCTGGGCGACTTTGTCGAGTTCGCGCACCGGGCACGCGAGCGCGGCCTACGCCTCATCGTGGATCTGGTCGTCAACCACACCAGTGATCAGCACCCGTGGTTTCAGTCGGCCCGCAGCAGCAAAGATTCGCCCTACCGCGACTTCTACCTCTGGCGCGACGAGAAGCCCGCAGATGCCGACGAGGGAATCATCTTTCCCGGCGTGCAGGACTCGACGTGGACGTACGACCGCAAGGCCAAGGCGTACTACTACCACAAGTTCTACAAGCACCAGCCCGACCTCAACATCGCCAACCCGGCGGTGCGCGCGGAGATCGAACGGATCATGGGCTTCTGGCTCGAACTGGGCGTGTCGGGCTTTCGCGTGGACGCGGCCACGCACCTGATCAGCCTGGAGTGGAACGAGCGGGTTGCGGGCGAGACGAACCCGTACGATTACCTGCGCGACTTCCGCGCTTTTCTGTCGTGGCGGCGCGGCGACGCCATCTTGCTGGCCGAGGCCAACGTGCCGCCGCGCAAAGCCCTCGACTATTTCGGCGACGGCACCAAGCTGCACGTGCTGTTCAACTTCGCCCTCAACCAGAAGCTTTTCCTGGCCCTGGCGCGGCAGCGCAAGACGGCGCTCGTCGAAGGTCTCACCGACGCGCCTGAGATCCCGTCGGCGGCGCAGTGGGCCACGTTTCTGCGCAACCACGACGAGCTGACGCTGGCCCAGCTCACCGCGGCCCAGCAGCAGGAAGTGTTCAGCGCCTTTGCCCCAGAGGAATCCATGCGCCTGTATGACCGGGGCATCCGGCGCCGCCTGCCGCCCATGCTGGCCGACGCGCGCCGCGTGCGCATGGCCTACAGCCTGCTGCTGTCGCTGCCGGGCACGCCGGTGCTGCGCTACGGCGAAGAAATCGGCATGGGAGACGACCTCTCGCTCCCCGAACGCACCTCGGTGCGCACGCCCATGCAGTGGAATGCCGAGAAAGGCGCTGGCTTCTCGGCGGCCCCGCCCGAAGCGTTCGTGCGCCCACTCATCACCGAGGGGCCGTACGCCGCCGCGCGCGTCAACGTGGCCGCGCAGCAGGGGCAGCCCGACTCCCTCCTGAGCTGGATGAAACAGGCTATCCGGCAGCGCAAAAGCCTGCAGGTGTTCGGGCGCGGGCACTGGCAGATCGTGGACTCGGGCCACGACGCCGTTTTCGCGCACGCCTGCCACTACAACGACGACGTAGCCATCGCCGTGCACCACCTGGCAGACAGCACCGCCGAAGCGTCCCTCGACTTGAGCCCGTGGCCCGACCGGCAACCCGTGCGCTGCCTCGGCACGGAGGGCGTCGGCGTGGACGCTGAGGTCGAAGCGGGGCGGCTGCCGCTCGCGCTCGGCCCCTACGCCTTCTGCTGGTTCCGCCTCGAACCCCGCTGACGACCCATGCAACGATTCATTGGTTACCACGCCTCGCACGAGCAGTTCGCGCCGTCTCGCCTGCTGGCGCTCGTGCAGCAGGCCGAAAAGGCCGGTTTCAACGCGGCCATGTGCTCGGATCACATCCATCCGTGGAGCGAGGCGCAGGGCCAGAGCGGCTTTGCGTGGTCGTGGCTGGGCGCGGCGATGCAGGCCACGCAGCTTTCGTACGGCATCGTCAACGCGCCGGGGCAGCGCTACCACCCGGCCCTCATCGCGCAGGCCGTGGCCACGCTAAACGAGATGTTTCCCCGCCGTTTCTGGATTTCGGTGGGTAGCGGGCAGGCCCTCAACGAGCACATCACGGGCGAGGCGTGGCCTGCCAAAGACGTCCGCAACCGCCGCCTGCGTGAGTGTGCCGACGTGATGCGGGCGCTGTGGCAGGGCGAGACGGTAACGCACCGCGGCCTCGTGACGGTGGAGGAGGCGAAGGTGTACAGCCTGCCGTCCACCCCGCCGCTGCTGCTGGGCGCAGCCGTTACCGCCCCCACGGCGGCCTGGATGGCCCCGTGGGTAGACGGCCTCATCACCGCCGGACGCGGCGACGATGCGCTGCGCGAGGTTGCCGACGCGTTCCGCGAGCACGGCGGCGAGGGCAAGCCGCTTTTCGTGCAGGCCAAGCACTGCTGGGCCGAAAGCGACCGCGAGGCGTTGCGTCTGGCCCACGAACAGTGGCAGACCAACGTCTTCGCCTCGGACGTGCTGACGGAGTTGAGAACGCCCGCGCAGTTCGAGCACGCCGCGCGGCTGGTGCGGCCCGAAGACGTGGCGGCCGCCGTGCGCGTTTCCAGCAGCCCGGCCCGGCACGCCGACTGGATCGAAGGGTATTTCGACCTTGGGTTCACGGGCGTGTTCGTGCACCAGGTGGGACCCAACCAGGAAGCCTTTCTCGACTGCTTTGGCGCGGACGTGCTGCCACAGTTCCACCTCGCCCCCGCCCCCGACGTGCGCCCGCGCTAAACCCCGCCTCCAGAGTTCGCTTTCCGGAATCCGAAAGCGCAGCTTCACGCAGTAAATCCGCCTTCCCACATCTCTCCCCGTTAGTCTGCCAGCAGGCGGAAGGGGTGGCGGTGCGGCAGGGCCGGAGCCACCGCGTCGCCCAGCGGCTGCACGGCCTCGGTTTCGTCGAACCACACGTACTCGTCGAACTGCCGGGCGAGGACGGCGGGGAAATAGTGGCTCTGAAGCTCCGTCTCTGGCCGGTAGATGACGCCGATGGCGCGTTCCAGGCGCGGGTTCGTCAGCTCGTGGCGGAGCGCCTCGCTGCCCGTCCGCAGCGGCAAGAGAAAGCGCGGCACGCCGCTGTCGTGCATCAGTCTTTCGTAGCTCTGCGGGTGCGAGGGCCGCACCACTTTTTTCTCCACACGCCCACCCCAGCCAGAGGCTGCCGCGACGGTGCCCGTGTGCGTGCCAAAGCCGACGAGATAGGCCGCGTTGCCAAACGCCTTCCGGCACAGGTGGCCCACGTTGATCTCGCCCATCTGCCCCATCCGCGTCGCGGCGGCGTCGCCCAGGTGCGAGTTGTGCGCCCACACGACGGCCTTCGACCCGCCTCCCCGGAATTCGAGCGTGGCTTGAAGCGTCTCCATCATGTGCGTGTCGCGCAGGTTCCAGGACGAGACGTGGCCGTAAAACATCGTCCGGTAGTACTGCTCTGCGTTTGCCACGAGGGCAGCGTTGCGCGTGGCGTCGAAGAGGCGCTCGCCTTCGCGCTGCCCGACCTCACCCCCTTCGCCCAACCGCTTCCGGAGCAGGCTTTGCAGCATCGACGCCGCTTCCCCCTCGCAGTCGCGGTACTGCTCCGTCACGACGGCCTCGCCGTACTGGGCCGGGTCGCCCTCGAAGGGCAGCAGGCACCCGTAGCGCGTGCGGGCGATCTTTTCGAGCGCCGGATCCCGCTCCCGCAGGTAGCCGAGGACTTCGTGGATGGACGTGTAGAGACTGTAGAGGTCGAGCCCGTAGAATCCGGCCCGCTGCGACGGCTCCTGCGCGTCGTTGTGCGCTTTGAGCCACTCCACGAAGCCGTGCACCTCCTCGTTGCGCCACATCCACGAGGGGAAGCGCGCGAAGGCTTCCCACTCGCGCACGGGCCGGTCCGCCCACCCCCGCACGTACTCGTCGATGCGCTCGGCGTCGGGCCAGTCGGCCTCGACGGCGACGATGGCGAAGCCTCTTCGCTCAATGAGCGCCTTCGTGACGTGCTGCCGGAACCGGTAAAACTCGCGCGTGCCGTGCGACGCCTCGCCGAGCAGCACCACGCGGGCGTCGCCGATCCGGTCGAGGAGCGCGTCGAGGTCGGCGGTGTCGGTGTCGTCAAACGGCTCTGCCTCCTTTGCGATGAGGCGGGCTACGTCGGCGGGGGCGCGGTAGAGGGACGGCGGCGCGGTG
>CBDUBO010000101.1:0-7338 GCA_965365405.1 uncultured Rhodothermales bacterium
TCGTGCGCGATGCCGCCCACGAGCCGCCCGATGGATTCCATGCGCTGCGAGCGCAGAAACTGGGATTCGAGTTGCTTGCGCTCGGTGATGTCGGTCGAGATGGCGAGCAGCGAGGCCTGGCCGCGTCCGTCGCGCACAAGTGTCCAGCGGCTCTCGACGATGCGCTCGCGCCCGTCGCGCGTCTGGAGGGGGAGTTCGCCCATCCACGCGCCCTCGCGGACGGCGTGCTCGCGCGCCTGCTCCATCATCGCAAGGGTAAACGGCAGGTCGGGCCGCCCCTTCATGTCCTCGACCGAATAGCCCGTCAGGCGCTCCGTGCTGCGGTTGCAATAGATGAGCGTGCCGTCGAGGGCGAACGCGCAGATGGCGTCGCGGGCGGCGTCGAGCAGGGCGGCCTGCTCGCGGATGCGTTCCTCGGCGCGCCGCCGCTCGCGGGCGTAGCGGATGGAACGTTCAAGTGCGTGCGCGTCGGTCGCCCCCTTGACGAGGTAGTCCGCCGCGCCCGAGGCCATCGCCTGCAAGTCCACCTCCAGGTCGCCCTGGCCGGTGAGCAGGATGATGGGCGTGCGGAGGCCCTCCTGCGCGCCGCGCCGCAGCAGTTCGATGCCATCGTGCGCGCCCAGCCGGTAGTCGGCCAGGCACACGTCGAAACGTTCGGAGCGCAAAAGCTGCCAGCCTTCCTCGAAGGTGCGGGCCCACTCGGCCACGCAGTGCATCAAAGCGGCCCGGCCCAGCAGGCTGCGCGTAATGAAATAATCGTCCTCGTCGTCCTCGATGATGAGGACGAGCACCTCCTCCGGTTCAGTCATGGGGTCGCGTTGGGCAGACGCACCAGCTCGAACCAGAAGTCCGTGATGACGCGGATGGCGCGGGCCAGCTCGTCGAAGGTGACGGGCTTGGTCACGAAAGCGTTGACGCCGAGGTCGTAGGAGCGCAGGATGTCCTGCTCGGCCTCGCTCGTGGTGAGAATGATGACGGGGATGCTGCGCAGCGCCGGGTTGCTCTTGATCTCTTCGAGGGCTTCGCGGCCATCCTTGCGCGGCATGTTGAGGTCGAGCAGGATGAGGCCGGGCCGGGGGGCCTTGTCGGGGTCGCTGTACTCGCCCTCGCGGCGCAGGTAGCGCATGAGCACCTCGCCGTCCTCCACCTCATGGATGTTGTTGGCCAGCCGGTGCTGCTTGAGCGCGCGGATCGTCAGGATGCGATCGTCGGCGTCGTCGTCGGCTAAGAGTATGGTCACGGATTCAGGGAACATGGTGTTGAAGCGGGCGGGCGGGGGGAGTCTGCGCACAAGGTAAGGTCACACTAAAGGTCGTGCCCTGGTCTGGTGTGCTGCGCGCCGTGATCTGGCCGCCGTGCCGCTCCACGATGCGGCGGCAGATGGCCAGGCCCATGCCCGTACCCGCGTATTCGGTGCGGTGATGCAGGCGCTGAAAGGGCGCGAAGATGCGATCCAGGTACTTCTCGTCGAAGCCGATGCCGTTGTCTTCGACTTCGAGCAGCACCATGGGGCTCTGTCCGGCGGCGCGCACCCGCCCGCGTACCTCCACGTGTCCGGGTCGGTCCGGGGCGCAGAACTTGAGCGCGTTGCCGATCAGATTCTGCAAAAGCTGCCGCATCTGCATCGGATCGGCGTCGAGGGTGGGCAGCTCGCCTACTTCGACTGTGGCTCCGGCATCGCGGATGGCGATTTCGAGGTCGCGCAGCACACCCTCGGCTACCTCGGCCAGGTTGACGGTCTGGAACGGCAGCACGCGCGTGGCGACACGCGAGAACGTGAGCAGGTCGCTGATGAGGCGCACCATGCGCTCAGCGGCATCCTCGATACGGCTCAGGTAGTGACGGCCTGTGTCGTCGAGTTGCGGGGCGCATTCCTGCCGCAGCAGGTCGGAAAACGCGCGGATCTTGCGCAGCGGCTCCTGGAGGTCGTGGCTGGCCACGTAGGCGAAGTCCTGCAACTCGCGGTTGCGCTGCTCCAGCGTTTGCAGCGTCTGCGCCAGCGCCTGCTCGGCTTCGACGCGCTCGGTCACGTCGCGCGTGCTGGACTGGAGGCGCACCACGTCGCCGTGCGGATCTATGTGGGGGCGGCTGTAAGATTCGACCCAGATGTAGCGTCCGTCCTTGCGTCGCAGCCGCAGCACGGCTTTGGCCGGCTCGCCGTTGAGCAGGCGCTGGTGCTCGTCCACCCGCACGCGCGCGGCGTCTTCGGGGTGGAGCAGGGCGTAGGGACTGGTACCGACGAGTTCTTCGGGGCGGTAGCCCATCGTGCGCTCGGCGGAAGGGCTCACGTAGAGGTACGTGCCGTCGGGCGCGTGCAGGCACACTACGTCGCCAGCGTTCTCGGCCAGTAGCCGGAAGCGCGCCTCGCTCTCGCGGATGGCCTGCTCGGCCTCGATGCGGCTGGTGATGTCGTGGACGGTGCCCGTGAGGACGAGGTGACCGTCTTCGTCTTCCGTCACCTCGGCCACGCTGTAGACGTGCCGGGTGTGGCCGTCGGGCCACACCACGCGATGCTGCACGGTGTAGCCCTGTCGGCTTTCGAGCGCGCGGCGGACGCAGGCCTGGAGGTAGTCGCGGTCGTCGGGGTGGAGGCGCGACAGGTACTCCTCGAAGGATACGTCCTGGCCAGCAGGCAGGTCGAAGATGCGGTACACCTCGTCCGACCACTCGATGCGGCCCGTACCGGCGTTCCACTGCCACGAGCCCAGGCCAGCCATGCGCTGCGCGTGCAGCAGCATCTGCTGGGTCTGCTCAAGCTTTTTGCGGGCGTGGTAGAGGTCGGAAATGTCGCGCCCCTCGACGATGAGGTGCGCCGTCGCGCCGTCGGCGTCGGGCACGGGGATGAGCGAAAAGTCGATGGGGGTGGGCTTGCGGTCGGCGTCCCACACCAGCACCTCGCGCCGGACAAAGGTGCCGCGCGCGGCACGGGCCACGTCTTCACGCAGCATCTGCTGCGTCCCTTCCGAGAGCCCGAACCAGTAGGTGTCCCACAGCTTGCGCCCCTTCACGTCCGCGCCGTCGAGGCCGCCGAAGCGGAGCGCCGTGGCATTGGCTTCCAGCACGGTGCCGTCTGCCGCGAGCAGCCCGATGAACTCGAATGTGGTGTCGAAGATGCTTTTGAAGCGGCGCTCCCCGCCCGGGTTGGGCAGCACGTCGAGGCGCACCAGCCACGCGGCCCGGCCGTCTTCTTCGAGGGCACGGCTCGACCACTCCACCGGGTGGCGGGCACCGTCCATCTCGACCGTCGCCCGGCCCGTTTCCTGCCCGGCCCGCAGCGCGTCTTGCAGCAGGCCCGCTTCGCTCTGCACGGCTGCAGTGGTGGTGCCCAGCCGCTTGTGCCACTCGGTGCTGGCCGCGGCTACGTGCCCGTCGCCCTGGACGAGGGCCACCAGGCCGGGCATGATCTCAACGGTGGCCGCGTGCTGCAAGGGGGCGTACAAAGGGTAACTGCATGAAACTGCCCGGCGAGGAAAAACCGGGGCGGCATGAACACGCCCCTGACGCGGCAGATCTGCGCGGCCTGTAACAAAACAGTATGCCGTGCAGCCTCCGGCATGAAGCCGCCTGCAACGGCTATGCCGCCCCGCCTTCAGCCCGGACGCGGGCGGCCAGACTGGCCAGCGTGTCTCCTCCAAAGCGTTCCAGCAGCGCGTTGGCGAGCGTGAAGGCGACGGCGGCCTCGGCCACCGTCGAGGCGGCTGGCACACTCGTCACGTCGGAGCGCTCGTAGCGCGTCGGCTGGGCCTCGCCCGTGGCGATATCCACCGTGCCCAGCGGCTTGATGAGCGTCGGGATGGGCTTCATATAGCCGCGCACCACGATGGGCATTCCGTTGGTGACGCCGCCTTCGATGCCGCCGGCGTGGTTGGAGGCGCGGCCGTAGTGCTGCCCCGCGCGCGTGATGGGGTCGTGCACGCGCGAGCCGGGCCGCTCGGCCCCCAGCACGCCGTCCCCGATCTCGACGGCCTTTTGCGCCTGGATGGACAGGATGGCCTGGGCAAGCTGCCCGTCCAGCCTTCTGTCCCAATGCACGTACGAGCCCAGGCCGGGCGGCACGCCTGTCACCACGACCTCGTAAACGCCGCCCAGCGCATCACCGGCGGCCTTGGCTTCTTTGATGTGTTCAATGGCCTCTTTTTCCATGTCGGCGCTGAGCATCCGCACCTCGCTCTGGTCGGCGGCGGCGTAGAGCGCCTCCGCGCCCTGTGCCACGAGCGGCGCGGCGGCCTCCTGCCAGCTTTCGGGCGCGCTGTAGCCCACAGCCCCGATGCGGACGACGTGGCTGCCCACCTCGATGCCGACGCTTTTGAGCAGCAGGCGGGCCAGCGTGCAGCACGCCACGCGCATAGCCGTCTCGCGCGCCGAGGAACGCTCGATGACAGGCCGGATGTCGCCGAAGCCGTACTTCTGCGCGCCCGCCAGGTCGGCGTGGCCGGGGCGCGGCAGCGTCACCTTCTCGACGCCCTCGCCCGATCCTTCCACCGCCATCACGTCCGGCCAGCCCGAGCGGTCGCGGTGGTGGGCGGCGTTTTCGAGCCGGAGCGCGACGGGGCTGCCCATCGTCTCGCCAAAGCGGATGCCGCTCAGCACGTGCACCCGGTCCTGCTCGATTTTGGCGCGCCCACCGCGTCCGAAGCCCAGCCAGCGCCGCGCCAGGTGGTGGTCTACGTCGGACAGAGCCACGGGCACGCCCGCAGGCAGCCCTTCTACGATGCCCACGAGGGCTTCGCCGTGCGACTCGCCGGCCGTGAGGTAGCGGAGCATGAGGGGAAGGGTTAGACGTTGGCGTTTCTTGGTGGATAAGGCTTCGACAGCCTCCCCTTCTCCAACCTCCCGGATTCAGTCTTCGAGCGGGCTGTTGAGGTCAGCCTTGATGACGTTCGGGTTGACACGCACGACGGTGCCGAGCGTGTTCACGGCATCCTTGACGGCCTTCTCGACCGTCTCGCCGCGCCGCTCGGTAAGCAGTTGGCCGCGCGCCGTCAGGGTGTCCATCGGGACGGCGGTGCGGCGTCCGGTGAGGCGCAGCAGGTGGTAGCCGAAGGGCGTCTCGATCACCTTCGGAGCCACGTCGCCCGAGTCGCGCAGCGCGAAGGCGGCCTCCGCCACTTCGTCCGGCAGGCCGGAAGCGCGGCTGATGTAGTCGAGGTCTCCGCCCGTGGCGGCGTTGCCGGCCTGGCTGTTGCGCCGCGCGAGGTCGGCAAAGCTGGTGCCCTTGCGGGCGCTGTCGAGCACGGCCTGGGCGCGGTTTTCGAGCGAGTCGAGCTGAGCCGGGGACAGGCCGGGGTACTTGAGGAAGAGGATGTGCTGGAGGCGCACCTCTTCGGCCTGCTCCTGCCGGTAGGTCGCAATCTCGGCCTCCGTCGGCTGCGGGGCCCGCTCGGCCAGGCGCTCCATCATCGCCTCCACGCGCAGGCGGTCGATGAGGCGGGTGCGAAACTCCGGCAGCGTCATGCCTTCGCGGGCCAGTTCGGCTTCGAGCGTGCTGTTCTGCGACTGGATCTGCTGACGCACGCTGGCGATGTAGGCGTCGGCCTGGGCGGTGTCCACCGTGAGGCCGGTTTCGCGGCGGGCAAGGGCGCCGAGCACGTTCTGGAAGACGAACCCTTCGGCGATGGAGCGGCGCAGCTCGCGCGCCCGCAGGCTGTCTCCAGCCAGAAACGGGTCCTGCTGGAGGGTGCCGTAATACTGCTGGTAGAAAAAGGCCGCGGCAAGCGTGTCGGTCTGGCCGTCAATGGTGACGATGAGCGCGAGCGTCGAGTCCGCGATGGGCTCGCCGAAGGTGTACTGAACCACCGCAGCCTGTTTGGCATCAGGCTCCTCGGTGCGCGAGCAGGCGGCCAGGAGCAGGACGGAAAGCACGACGGCACCGGTACGGGCCAGGGCGTTCGAGAAAGAGAAAATCCGCATCAATAACGTCGAAGAAGGGCGAAGAAAAAGGCGCGCAGCCCTGTGCCGCGCGCCCGCAAGCGCGTCTGTCAAAGGTAACGTGCCCCACTATTACGTCCGTGTCTCGGGCTCAAAATTCGAGGCGCCTGAACAAATGGGCCGGGAGGGTTTGATGGATAGATGGGTGGTTCTGTTAAGTGTTTCGCCCATCCATCCGTCTCACCTGCCTAAAACAAAAAGAGGCCCGACGCCGAAGCACCGGACCCCTTTTGGGTGAAAGCGCGGGAGGCTTACATGGCCGTGGCAGCCGAGATGCCGAGGTAGATCGTCAGCACCGACATGGCACCGGCCACGACGTTGTACACCATCTGCGGCGGGCCGCTCTTGCCAGCCTTGAGCTTGCCGGCGGCGTGGCGCTGCTGCGCGTCGGCGACGGCGGCGGCGAAGGCGGGCGAGTCGGAGGCGCGCACCTGGTAGCTGGGGTTGATCAGCACCATCTGGTCGGCGGCCTTCTGGGCCTTCTTGTTCTGGCCGAGGGCTGCAAAAGCGAGGCCCTGGAGGCGGAACGCCTCGACGCGCTGGCCGGCAGAAGCGTTGCGGTTCTTGACGGTGGCGTTGGCGGCGCTGAGGGCTTCGTCGTAACGGCCCATTTCGTAGGCGGCGGTCCCCTGCGAGATGCCCGAGGCATCGGCGGACTGGGCGTAGGCGCTGCCGGCAGCGGCGAAGGCCATCAGGGCGGCGGCGAAGAGCGTGCGGAGGTTCATGGTGTGCTGAAAGGGATTGGATGGAGGTAGTTGGACACCGGCAGATGTGAAGCCTTGTGGGCGGTGGCCGGCGTGCCTGGCTTGTTTGCGGTATCGTCACCTCCCGCACCCCTCTAAAATTTTGTGGCAAAAAGTTTTAGCCGCCATCGGCCCGGCAGGGCGAAAAGGGCGGCTTCGTATCTTTCACCGCTATCTCGGCTGCCGGAGGTGCCACAAGCGGAACGGAACGTTCTGCTACACTTTTGCAGATAGCCGCCGGCGAATTGTGCCGCTCAGGGCCGCCGCCGCTGCCGCCGTACTCTGCTCTGTTTACTGCTTTATCTCTTGCTCATGGCTCGCACCCGCACCGCTTCCCGTTCTTCTTCAAAAGCGCTTCCAGCCGACCGGCCTGTCGAGGCCATCGTCGAGCACGAACAGAATGGCCTGCATGGCGAGGACCTCGCCAAGGACGACACCCTCACGCGCGGCATCGAAGGCGACTTCGACGTAGCCCCGCTCACGCCGGCCGACTTCGACGCCGACACGCTTCTGCGCGTCTACCGGACGATGCTCACCTCCCGCCGGCTCGACGAGAAGATGCTCAACCTGCTCAAGCAGGGGAAGGGCTTTTTCCACATCGGCTGCTCGGGCCACGAGGCGGCGCAGGCGGCCATCGGGCTCTACGCCCGGCCTGGCCACGACTGGT
>CBDUBO010000102.1:0-7281 GCA_965365405.1 uncultured Rhodothermales bacterium
CGCGCCGAGACGCCGTGGGGCGAAACCCGCCCCGACTACGGGCGGCCCGAAGTGCGCCAGTACATCCGCGACAACGCGCTCATGTGGCTCGAATCCTTCCACATGGACGGGCTGCGCTGGGACGGCACCATTTTCATCCGGCACAAGGATTTCTTTCTCACCGCCGGCAACGAAATCCCCGAAGGCTGGACGCTCATGCAAGAGATCAACCGGGAGATCCAGGCAAAACACCCCGGCACGCTCACCATCGCTGAAGACCTCCAGCGCTACGACCAGGTGACCGAGCCCATCGAGGCGGGTGGAGCCGGCTTCGGGGCGCAGTGGGACGCCGCGTTCGTCCACCCCGTGCGTGGAGCACTGGAGCAAATGGACGATACGTCCCGCTCGATGCACGAGGTAGCCGGAGCGCTGCTACACCGCTACGGACTCGACGCCTTCAACCGCATCATTTACACCGAAAGCCACGACGAAGTCGCCAACGGGCGCCAGCGCCTGCCCGAATCCATCCACCAGGGAAACGCCACGTCGTGGGAGTCGCAGAAGCGCTCGACCCTCGGGGCGGCGCTCGTCTTCACCGCGCCGGGCATTCCCATGATGTTTCAGGGGCAGGAGATGCTGGAGGACGAGTGGTTCCGCGATACCGAACCGCTCGACTGGAACCGGCTCCAGGAGATGGACGGCATCCGCGCGCTCTACCGCGACCTCATCCGCCTGCGCCGCGATTTCTTTGGCCAGACGCGCGGCCTCAAAGGCTCGGGCATCGAGTTACTCCATCTCAACGACGCCGACAAGGTGCTGGCCTTTCGCCGGTGGATGGAAGGCGGTGCGGGCGACGAAACGGTCGTCGTACTCAACTTCGCCAACCGGGCCTATGAGGGCTACCGCATCGGCCTGCCGGCCGAGGGCCTGTGGCGCGTGCGCTTCAACTCGGACTGGCACGGTTACAGCCCGCTTTTCGGCAACCACCCGTCGTTCGACGTGCAAGCCGAAGCGCAACCCCAGGACGGATGCCCGTATAGCGGAACGGTCGGGCTGGGGCCGTATGCCGCTGTCATTCTGTCCCGGTAGACGTTATGTACGCGCCTCCGACCTGTCTCCTGTACCGGGTGATGGTTCGAGGTATCGTGTTTCTGCCCTTTCGATCAACCTGTCTTTTTTGAACCTTGCTATCCGCGGTGGAATGACTCTTGATGGAACCCTCGACATGAAACCCTACGCCACCTACTCCGAACCTGATGCTGCCGAGCGCAAGTACGCGCTGTTGCGGCACATGGTGGAAGGTGCGCTGCTGGCAGCCCTGTTCGCGGCCATGGCGCTGTGCCTGGCTGCGGGTCCACGACTGGTAAGTCTGCTACTGGCCTGAATTGCAATCGGGATGGCAAACCGCCGACACTAATCCGACGGATCTTCTTCATCTCCACCTCATTGGTTAGACCAATCAGCGTGTTATTTTTTCGGTGTGCTGAGCTTGTATCTGTCGCAGCGCACTAAATCTGCTGGGCTCTCCGGTTCATCTATTACCCGTTTTGGCTTCGCCACACTCAAGCCACCCGTACGAGAGCCCTCATCATGCAAAAGCCCAACAACGTTTACCGGATCGACATCGAACCTTCGGATGCCTTTCCTCATCGCCACTCGACGCATGGGTGGCAGGTACGTATCCGGCGCAGCGGTGTACAGAACACCAAGTTCTTTTCAGATGACAAGCACGGCGGTAGCGCCAAGGCCCTGCTGGCCGCCATCATGTACCGCGACGAGCTGATGCCGACGCTGCCGGACGCCGACGACCCGACGGCCAAGAGCGCGCAGGCCCGCAGCAAAACAGGCGTCGTAGGCCTGAGCTTCTGTACCAAAGACGACGGTAGCGGCACGCAGAAGCCTTATGTGCAGCTGAGCTGGACGGGGACGAACCGTAAACGGCAGACAGCCTCTTTTTCCGTGGATAAGTGGGGCCTGCGCAAGGCTATCTGGAACGCCTGCGTGCGCCTGCACCGCGAGCGCGAGGCGCTGGGGCAGCCCACCGAAGAGCCTCAGGAAATGTTTGCCAACGCCTATTCCAACATCATCCGGCAGTACCCCGAGTACGCGCACATCGAAGGCAAGGAAAACCAGTAACCTTTCGAGTAGGAGCAACAAGCGGGAGCAGGGCAGACGGCATCGCAGCCGTGGCCCTGCTCCCGCGCTGCGTTCAGGCCAGCGGGGGCTGCTGCGCGAGGGCCACGCGCGGCCGCCCGTAGAGATCGGCGCGCACGTCGGCACCGGTCAGCCCGGCAGCGGTGAAGCAGGCGGCGGAAGCTTGGGCGTGGTCTGCGTGCGTCTCTGTGACAAGGTAGCCGCCCGGCACGAGCAGGCGGCGGGCGTGGCGGGCAAGGGCGTGGTAAAACACCAGCGGATCGCTGCCACTGAAAAGGGCAAGGGCTGGCTCGAAGTCGCGCACGTGGTGCTCCAGCGTGTCCTTTTCCGCATCCGGGATGTAGGGCGGGTTGGACACGATGACGCTGAACGGGCCGGGCACGGCGTCCAGGTCGGGCGCGCGCAAGTCGGCGGTGTAGAACGCGACCGACAGGCCCAGGCGTTCGGCGTTTTCGCGCGCCACGGCAAGCGCGGCGCGACTCACGTCGAGGGCGTGCACGTCGGCGTCGGGGCGGGCAGCTTTGAGCGCGAGGGCGATGCAGCCGCTGCCAGTGCCCACATCCAGCACGCGGGGTTGCGGCACCCCGCGCACCTTTTCGAGTGCGTGCCCGACGACCTCTTCGGTTTCGGGCCGCGGGATGAGCACGGCAGGCGTGACGCGCAGCCGGAGACCGCAGAATTCTGCCTCGCCCAGCACGTACTGTATGGGCTCGCCCGCCACGCGCCGCGCTATCCAGGCGTTGAGAGAGGCACACTGCTCGGACGTGAGGTCCCGCTCCGGATAGGCGTAGAGCGCGGCGCGCCCTCGCCCGGTCAGCGCTTCGAGCATCCACTCGGCCTGGCGACGCGCGTCTTCCACACCGCCGCACTCCAGGCGCGCGATGGCTTTTTTCAGCCCCTCCGCTACGGTGGACGCCTGTGGCGGCGCGACCGAAAGACGGCTGGGATCTGGCGGGATAGGTGCCACGGTGGAGGAAGCGGGGATGGGCCCGGCACAACGGCGAACTACGTTCCGAGGTTTGCGGCCCCTCCTGTATGTTTGTAACATCGTGCTGCCATACGCCTCCTCGGCCAGCCAGCGGGGAGGCTTTTTCTTGATCCTACGTGTAAGCGCTTACTCCAATTCTGATATCCGATGACGACGCAGGAAAAGCTGAACGCTCTCGTCTCCAACCTCTGGTGGTCGTGGCAACCCGACGCCCTCGCCCTGTTCGAATCGCTCGCGCCCGACGCCTTCCGCGCCTCGATGAACAACCCGGTGGCCGCGCTGCGCGCCGCCTCGCCGCAGAAGCTGCGGGGGAAAGCACTGGGGCAACAGGTGGACAAGCTCTATGACGCCTTTCAGCAGTACCTGCGCACGCCCGGCACCCACGCCGACACGCCCTGCACGGCCTATTTCTGCATGGAATACGGCTTGCACGAGAGCCTGCCCCTGTACTCGGGCGGGCTGGGTATCCTGGCGGGCGACCATTGCAAGGCCGCTTCCGACCTGAGCGTGCCCTTTACCGCCGTGGGCCTGCTGCTGCGCGACGGCTACTTCCAGCAGAAGTTCGACGCCTCGGGCTGGCAGACGGAGGAGTACCCGGTGATGGATCCTGAAAACCACCCGCTCACCCTCGTTACGACGCGCAACGGCAGCCCGCTGCGCGTAACCGTTCACCTGGGCGACCAGCCGCTCAAGCTCCAGGCGTGGCGGGCTCAGGTGGGCCGCACCACGCTCTACCTGCTCGACAGCGACCACGACGACAACGCCGAGTGGCTGCGCCCGCTCACGCGCAAACTCTACCAGGGCGACCGCCGCGTGCGGCTCCAGCAGGAGATCATCCTCGGCATCGGGGGGCTGCGATTGCTGCGGGCGCTCAACGTGGCCGCCGAGGTGTACCACCTCAACGAAGGCCACTGCGCCTTCGTCCTGCTCGAACTCATGCGCGAGCGCCTTGCCGCCGGCCACAGCCGAGAGGAAGCCGAAACGTGGGTGCGCGACCACGCCGTCTTCACCACGCACACGCCCGTCATGGCCGGGCACGACCGCTTCGAGCCGCACCTGCTGCTCGAACAGCTCGACCGCACGCGGCAGGCCCTCGGACTGTCAGAAACCGAATTGATGGCCTACGGGCGCGTCCGCGACGACGACCACCAGGAGTGGTTTACGATGACCGTGCTGGCCCTCGGCCTGACGCGCCTCGCCAACGGCGTCTCGAAGCTCAATGGCGAGGTGGCGCGCGACCAGTGGAAAGAGCTCTACCCCGACCGCCCCACCAGCGAAGTGCCTATCGGCTCCATCACCAACGGCATCCACCTGCCCACGTGGACGGCGGCCGAGGCCAGGGCGTTTGCCGAGAAGCACCTGGGCGACTGGGAGACGCAGCGCGCCACGCCGACCTTCTGGAAAAAGATGGACAGCGTGCCGGACGATCAGATCTGGGCGCTGCGTAACAGCCTGCGGCAGCGATTCGTGGCCTTTGCCGAAGCGCACGTGGCCCGGCAGTCGCTCAAGCAGACCTTCGGCCTGCGCCCCGACGTGCTCACCATCGGCTTTGCGCGGCGCTTTGCCACCTACAAGCGCGCGCCGCTGCTTTTCCACGACGTGGAGCGCGCCGTGCGCATCCTCTCCAGCAAAGAACGGCCCGTGCAGGTCATCTACGCCGGCAAGGCCCATCCCGCCGACGAGGGCGGCAAGCGCTTTATCCAGCAGATCTATGCCATGAGCCAGCTTCCCGAATTGAAAGGGCGACTGCTGCTGCTGGAGAACTACAACATGGAAATCGGGCGCTACCTCGTCTCCGGCTGCGACGTGTGGCTCAACAACCCGCGCCGCCCCATGGAGGCCAGCGGTACGAGCGGCCAGAAGGTGAGTGCGCACGGCGGCCTCAACCTCTCCATCCTCGACGGCTGGTGGCCCGAAGGCTACGACGGTCTCAACGGCTGGGCTATCGGGGAAGACGCCTCGGCGCAGATGGCGCACGACCCGCAGGCACAGGACGACGAGGACGCTCGCTTTCTCTACGAAACGCTCGAAACGTCCGTCGTGCCGGCCTTCTACAACCGCGACGCCCACGGCCTGCCCACGGAATGGATCCGGCGGATGCGGGATGCCATGCGCGTGCTGCCCGCGCAGTTCAGCGCCGAGCGCATGGTGGCCGATTATGCCGAGCAGATGTACGCTGCAACGGTGGAACTGGGCGTGTGAGATGATAGGAGGGTGAGATGGTTATCAAGATCAACCATCTCACCCTCTAACAAACAGCGAGTAGCGCGAGCGAATCATGCTCCACGTCACCAACGGCGATATGGCTGCGGAGCGGCTGCAGGCTGCCGGGCTACCCGGCGACGTGCTGCCCTGGCGCGACGTGCTACACGAAGGGCCGATTCCGGCGGATGCCGACGCCGAGGCCCTGCGCCGCACACGCGCCGCGTGGCTGGCCGCGCAGGGATGGACGCCCCAAGAGGCCGCCCTGGCCAGCATGGAAGCGCGTGACGCGCGCCTGGCGGCGGAGACGGAAGAGATCGTGCTGTGGTTCGAGCCGGATCTATACGACCAGCTTCAACTGCTTCAGGCCCTCTCTCAACGGCCTGCTGGCGTTCCGGTGAGCTTCGTGCTGACCGAGGCCACCCTCGGCGCTGCCGACGCGGCGCGGCTGGCGTGGCTCTTTCCGCACCGACCCACTGCCGGAGCCGCGTTTTTCGACAGGGGCCGACGGGCGTGGGAGGCGGTGCGCCAGCCCGATCCTACTGCCGTCGAAGCGCTGCTGCCCGAGTTGAACGCGCTGCCGACGCTTCAGGGGGCGCTGCGCCGGCTGCTCGAAGAGCTACCCGCCGTCCAGACGGGCCTCTCCCGCACCGAACACCAGGCGCTTGGCGTGCTCGCAGCCGGCTCGCGCACGGGAGCCGAGGCGTTCCGCGCCGCCCAGCACCCCGAAACGCACGCCTTCCTGGGCGATGCCGTGTTTCACCGCGTGCTCGTCCGCCTGGGCAGTGGCGCCACGCCACTCGTGGAAACGATCGCAGGCCAGCGCGTCCCGGAGGGCGACGCGTGGAGCACTACCCCCCTGCAACTCACAGACGCCGGGCGGGCGGTGCGGGCGGGCGAGCAGGACTGGTTGGCGCTGCACCGCCCGGAGCGCTGGGTGGGCGGCGTGCGCGTGGACGGCGCGTGGCGCTGGGACGGCGGCGCTGAGCGCGTTACGCGGGGCTGAGGCAAGCCCTCAGATCACGTCGAAGCCGCCCAGCACTTCCTGCGGAGCCGACCACGCCTCCTCGATCCGGTCGATCTTCGACCCCGGCGGCCCGATGTGAAGGGCTTCGAGCCACGCTTCCAGGTCGGCACGGCTACCCTCGGCGTGCGCTCGGACGGTGCCATCCGGCTCGTTGCGCACCCACCCGATGAGGCCGCGCTCTCTGGCCTCGCGGCGCACGAACATTCGATAGCCCACGCCCTGCACGCGCCCGCGCACGATGATTTCGACGCGCTCCTTGCTCATGCCAGGAGCCCCTGCGCTGTGGCCCAGCCTTTGAACTGCTCCACGAGCCGCTCGAAGGAGTCGAGTTCGAACAAGAGCGGCTGGAGGTGCCACACGTCGTAATCCTGCTCGGCCACCACTTCGGGGCTGTACGCCTTCACCTCCACCGCGTCGGAAAGCGCGTGCGTGACTTCGCCAGAAGACGACAGGATGCCCGCACCGAAGATGCGCCGATTCTCGCCCTCCCGCACCAGTCCAAACTCGACCGAGAACCAGTGGAGGCGCTCCATCTGGATGCGCTGGTACCCTTTCGCGTTGAGCGCGGCCCGCCCGAAAAGCTGGTAGAAATCCGCAAACGCAGGCTGCGTCAGCATCGGCATGTGGCCGAAGATGTCGTGGAAGAGGTCAGGCGCGGGCGTGTAGTCCAGTTCTTCGCGGCCCCGGATGTAATCCGTCGAGGGAAAGATTCTTTCGGAGAGCAGCTCGAAAAACTGCTTCTCGTGCAGCAGGCCGGGCACGCGAGCCACCACCCAGCCGGTTTCATTCTTCAGGCGGCGACTCAGCTCGGACAGCGGCGGAATCTTCTCGCCGCCCATCGTGAGCGTCTGCGCGCCGTCGAGGTAGGCCTGGCACGCGCGGCCCGGCAGGAACGCCATCTGGCGCTTGTAGAGGATGCGCCACGTTTCCT
>CBDUBO010000103.1:0-7275 GCA_965365405.1 uncultured Rhodothermales bacterium
ATCGCCGCCATCGTGCTGCCCTTTCTGCTGCTGCTCGCCATCCTGATCGCGGGGCGCAAGCGCGTGTGATCAGAACTCGATCTTGTAGCTGAGCACGGGCAGCGGGAAACCTTCCCGTACTTCCTCCACCCGGTCGGTGGCGAAGTTGTAGTCCAGCGCCACGCTCTTTGCGCCGAGCAGGTTTTTGACCTGGAGTGCCCACTCCTCCGAGAAGCGCCGGTGGTTGCGACGATAGGTTACCGTCAGGTCTGCGACGAACAGGCCGGGCTCCTGTACCGTGAAGGCGTGCCGCTCGTCATAAACGACTTCTTCCGCTGATCTTGAGGCGGCCTCGTCCACCGGGCTGCGGCGCTTGCCGCCCAGGAAAGCCACCCGCGCGCTGAATCCCACCAGGTCGTCGCCGGCGATGGTGAATTCACGCCCGAAGAGGCCGTTGGCGGTGTAGCCCCGGTCGAAGCGGGTGCTATGCCAGCGGCCGTCCCCGCCCCGGTAGCGGGCGCGGAAGAGGGCACCGGTGAGCAGGTAATAGTATCCGCCGCTCAGAAACCGTTGCAGCGTCGCCTCGGCACCGTAGTTGCGGCCTGCGCCGCCGTTGGTGAGCACCGCGTCGAAGGTGAAGTCCTGCTCGAAGTTGAGCAGCGAGTAGGAGCTGTCGGCTATGACGGGCACGTCGAAGAGCGACTGGTAGTACGTTTCCAGCGTCAGGGCCATCGTTTCTCCGAGCGGCCGGCTGTAGCCCAGCACCATGTGATGTGCCCGCGTCATGCCGAGCGTGCGGTTCGGCTGGTGCGCAGCATCTGCACCGGAAGGGCGGGCGAAGTAGATGCGCAGGTCTTCGATCTGGCTGTGCAGGCCATAGCCGAAGCTGAGCGCCTGCGCACCGCCGACGTGCCAGCGCAGCCCGGCGCGCGGCTCCAGCACCGTCTGCCCCGTGAGGCTGAAGTGCTGCACGTGTACCCCGACGTGGGCGGCCAGCCGCCCTGTTACGTCGAGCTTCGACTGCGCGTAGGCCTGGAGCAAGTGGGTGCTGCCCGCCTCGCGCGCTACCAGGACGGCTGGCGGGCCGGGGTCCGGCGCGGCCCGCACGTCGAGGTCGTAGAAGAGGCGCTGCGCCGTAACGCCGGTACGGACCGTATGGCGGGCGCTGAACTTGTGGGTGAGCGACGTGCCGGCGATAAAGCGCCCCGTCGTGCCGTGGAGCGCGAGGTCGTCGTGCAGGGCGAGGTCGTCGCCCAGGCGCTGCTGGTCGAGGCGCGTGCGGTTCACGGTGGCCGCCGCCGTCGTGTGCAGCAGGCTGCGCCGTCCGAGCACGAGGCTGTGCGAGACGCCAGCGGCACCCACAGCCAGGGCGAGGCTACCATCGAGCCGGTCCCACGTCTCGAACTCCCATTGGGTCGAATCCTCCGTAGCCGCCATCGCTTGCCGGTCGAGCCCGCCGAGGCCCCACACGTCGAAGCGCCCCCGCGTGCGCGTCGGGAAGCTCAGCTTGAAGGCGAGGTCCTGGTACGTCGCCACGTCTTCCGTAGGCAGCAGCGGCAGCAGCAGCCCGAGCGTCGAGTAGCGGTAGTTGAAAAGGTAGGTGGAGGGTGCGCCGTGCCTGAACGGCCCTTCAGAAGCCACATCGAGGCCCAGTAGTCCGGCCTGGAACGTGTGTTCACGGCGCGCCCGGTTACCGGTGCGGAAGCGCACGTCGAAGACGGCCGCGAGGGCGTTGCCGTACTCGGCAGGAAACGCCCCGGTGAGGAAATCGCCGCCCGCGAGGAGGTGGCTGCTGAAGAGCGTCAGGCCGCCGCCGCCGGCCACGCTGAGGCCCGCGAAGTGGCTGGGGTTGGGAATCTCGACGCCTTCGAGCCGCCACAGCACGCCCTTCGGCGCGTTGCCCCGGACGATCATCGCGTTTTCCTGAAGACTACCGCCTGTGGCGACGCCCGCGAACGCCGACGCCATCCGCGCCGGATCGTCCAAGCCACCCGCGTAGCGGCGCGTCTCCTCGACGGTGAAAGAGCGCGCACTCACCGTCGCCATGTCGTTCAGCGCTTTGTCAGGTCGGGATTGCGCCCGGACGACTACTTCCTGGCCTTCGAGTACCTGCTCTTTCAGTACGACTTCGAGCACGGTTTCTTTTCCTGAGGTCACCAGAATGCGCGGCAGCAGTACGGCTTCGTAGCCGAGAAAGGTGATGCGGAGGTCGTGGCGGCCCAGCGGCACGTTCGGCAGCAAGAACCAGCCGTCGGCGTCGGTGGTCGTGCCCAGCAGCGGATTGGTGCCAAGGACGATTACGTTGGCCCCGGGCAGCGGCAGGCGGGTGTTCTGCTCGACGACCTGACCGCGAACGGCCTGGCCGGACTGGGCGGCGGATTCGAGATGGGCGGCGGAAAGAACGAGCAGCGCGGCGCAGCAGCGCCGGAGGAGCCGGGCGAGAGGGAGGGTCATTCCTGGACGGGCGCGGATGGATGGGATCGTGCCCCGAGGCTACCGGAAACGTGCCCGTGTTGCGCCTCAGCCCACTGGCCTGGACGTGCCGCGTGGGCCAGTCCAGCGGGTCTGGATGTCCGCACCCCTCGTCACGCGCCCCTCGTCCCGTGCTGCGCCCGGAAGGCAGAGGGGGTCATGCCGGTGTGCTTCTTGAAGACCGCGTTGAACGATGACTTCGCGTTGAAGCCGGCCTCCAGCCCGATGGCGAGCAGCGTCAGGTGCGCGTGCTGCGGGTCAGCCAGGCGCGTCTGCACCTCGCGGACGCGGTAGCCGTTGACGAAATCATAGAAACTGAGCCCGATGCGCGTGTTGATGATCTCGGTCAGGTTGTGGGGCGAGACGGCGAGAGCGTCTGCGAGGTCGGCAAGCGTCAGATCGCCCCTCCGGTACGGCTTCTCGGTTTCCATGAGCTTCAGCAGCGCCTGCTTGCACTGATCCGCGGCCTCGGGCCCCATGCCGGACCGGACGTAACGGGGTTTGTCGGAGATCGGTGCGGGGGCTTCCGGTTTGGCCTCCGCACGGGCGGGTGGCCCGCTTGCGTCCAGCGGGTTTTGATGCGCGATTTCGCCGTTTGCCCATCGGCTGTCGAACACTTCCGGCTGCCGCAGCCCCATGAAACCGGTGGCGTACACGAGCACAGCCAGCCCCAAAATCGTGTAGTCGTCGTACACGGTTGCCGGGTCGGGGCCGATGGCGGGCGTCGGCGTGCCGAGCGCCAGCACGTAGAGCACAGCGGTAAAGCCCGCCACCACGATGATGCCGATCATCAGGTCGCGCAGCCAGTTCAGGGTGACGTGCTCCGTGTAGGAGAAAGCGTCCTGCACGCGCTGCCGGTGCCGCTTCAGCAGCACGAGGATGCCCACGATGTAAAAGAGGGCGTGGGGTAGTTTGAGGTGGTTGGCGACGGCGAGTTTTTGCATCCACAGGTCTTGACCCGTTCCGTGCAGAAACGCCAGCTTCTCCGCCCCCTCTCGTGCATAGAAGGGGAGCAGCAGCAGCACGACGAGGGCGAAAGGCGCGAAGTGCCACAGGGAACGCTTCCGAAAGCTATGCTCGCCACTGCTGAGCGTGTGGGCATAGAGGTAGAGCAGCGGCCCGTAGAGAAACGCCAGCGGAAAGTCTATGCCGATCAGGTGTGGAAATACCTCGTGGAGGGCAGTGGCGTGGTACACCGCCGTAGCGAGGTCGAGCGCGAACGCCAGCATGGTGAGGGCCAGAATCCGGTTCGGGACAGACGTGTGCCGCTTGCTGGCCAGGATTGCGGCCAGAAAAACACCCTGCACCGCCCCGAGGGCGTAGGCGTACACGAGCCAGTTGGTCGAAGCAAGGGCCTCCATGCGGTGGGCAGTCGGAATCTAGCGGGAAAGGGGAGGGGGCATGCATGCCCGCGCGGCCCGGTTCCCCGACAGCCGACCGGTTCACAGCCGCCCGCTCACCTGCACGGCCACGCTGCGCGGTGGCGCCAGGATGGCGGGGCGCTCGGCATAATAGTAGTCGAGCGTGTTGCGGACGAAGACCGTGGCCGCCAGCCCTCGCCACGTTGTGCCGGCCCGCAGGTCGAGCACGCGCGTGGAGACGAGGCGGTCGGCGTCGGGCACAAAGCGGGCGAAGTCGCTCTCGACGCGGTCCGGGCGGCTCGCGTAGCGAAAGTCCGCGCCGAGGGTGAAGCGCCCCGCGCGGGCGTCGGCGGTGGCCTGCACCAGGTGGCGGCTGCGAAAGACGAGGGGGCGGTTTTCGGTCAGGTCGTGCGCGTCGAGCAACTGGTACGACAGGCGCGCGGCGGCGCGGTCGCGGGGCAGGGCAGTTTCGGCCTGCAACTCCAGCCCCCGGATGCGCGCCCGCGTCAGGTTGACGAACTGGAAGCCCTGCCGCCCCGCTTCGGCCACGAACGTGGGCTCGACGAGCCGCCGGAAGTCCGTCCAGAAAAAGGCTCCGTCGAGCGCGACCGGCCCGAGCTGCCCGCGTGCGCCCATTTCGTAGCCCAGGCTCGTCTCGGGCTTCAGGCCGGGATTGGAGACGATGGGGAAGAGGGACGAGTCGTCCACGTAGCGTTCGGTTACGCCCGGCACGCGGAAGCCGCGCCCTGCCGCCAGCCGCAGCCGCACGGCGTCGGCAAGTCGGTAGCCGAGGCTGAGCTTGGGGCTGATCTGCCGTTCGACGCGTCGGCTTTCCAGAAAATAGAAGTCGTAGCGCACTCCCGCCGTCGCATCCAGGCGCGCGCCGAGGGGCTGCTCCCACTGCGCGAACAGCGCGCCTTCGGGCTGGCTCAGGTACGGCGGGTTTTCGCCAAAGTAGTTGGAGCGCACGGCGTTGGCATCCACCACGCCGCCCGCGGTGAGTAGGCCGCGCCCGGCCTTCCAGCCTGCCTGTGCCTCGCCGCCGTAGCGAAAGCCGACGGTGCCGCGGCGGAGCGCGCGCGGGCGCAACTCCTCGTCGAGCGGACGAATGCTGACGCCGAAAAAGCGTCCCGAAACAGTGTAGAACAGGCGGGAAGAGACGATGTGAGTGAAAACAGGCAACAGGCTGAAGCGGTACGTCAGGTTGTCCTCCGAGCCCGTCGTGTTGGTGCCGCCGAGGGCGAGCGTGCCGGGGTTGAGCGGGTTATCGAGCCCGTCCCAGTAGAGAAAGCTGTCGCCCTGGCCACGCGTCATGCCGCCAAGCACGGACAGCCGCGTGGAGGGCGTGGGGGTGTAGCCCAGCTTGGTGTAGGCGAGCAGGCGCTCAGCCTTGCCCAGCCGGGTGTAGCCCGCGTCGCGCCGGTACTGGATGCTGGCCCACGCGCCGCCTTTCGCGCCCAGCTTCCGGGCGTGGGCCACCCCCACGTCGTAATAGGGGCGGGGTTCGCTGGCACCGCGCCACTGCGCGCGCCACGAGGCGTGGCGCACGGGCAGATAGGCACCGTAGAGGGCGCGGGCAAACGTCTGTGGCGTGTCGGGAAAGGGCCGCGTGAGCACGTGTACGACCCCGCCCAGCGCGCCGCTTCCGTAGAGCGCCGAGCCCGGCCCCTTGAGCACTTCGACGCGCTCCACCAGGGGCATGGGTAAAATCTCGAATGGCACCCCCTCCGAGTCCGGCCCCAGCATGGGCACGCCGTCCACGAGCAGCAGCACGCGGCTGCCGACGTTGTACGAAAAGCCCGACGAACCGCGTATGCTCACCTGATTGTCGGCCAGTTGAACGCCTGGCACCTGCCGCAGCACGGCATCGAGGGTGTAGTGGCCCCGCCCTTCTATCTCGCGCGGCGTGACGACGGCGACGCTCTGCGCCACATCGGTGAGGGCCTGCGCGTTGCGCGTGGCCGTCACCACCACGTCGCCCGCCGCGAGGGGCACTTCTTCGAGTATGAAATCGAGCAGCACCGCATCTGCTGCAACCTCCACCACCTGCAACTGCGACCCGTAGCCCACGAGCGATGCCACGATTCGGTAGGTGCCCGGCGCGAGCCCGGCGATGCGGTAGCGACCCTCTGCGCCTGTGGCCGCGCCGCGCACCGTGCCCTCCACCCGCACGTTCGCGCCCACCAGCGGCCGCCCGGCGGCGTCTCGCACCGTGCCGGAGATGCTGCCCACCTGCGCTCCGGCAGGCAGGGCCATGAGGGCGAGTGCGGCCATCACGAAGAGGTGTTTCATCGGGGCGGGAAGGGCGGTGGATTGCGGAAGTCCACCCGCACCTCGACGCCGACGGTGTCGCCGGGGCGAACGCGGAAAATGCCGCCGTCGGTCTCGAAAAGCCCCACGGGCCGCCACTGCGTAATGGCAGGGCCGAATTTCTGCGCCACGCCGCTGTAGAGGTAGAGGCCGGGCGCGACGTTGGGGATGAAGAACGTGTCGCGGGCCACGTTGAAGGCCAGGCGCGGTTCGTTGAAGACGAGCGCGTTGAGGTTGAGAAAGTCGGCGGTGTCGCGCGGGACGAACCGCATGGCCACGAAGCGCAGGTCGCGCAGCGAGTCCGCTGCAGGCCACGCGTCAGGCGGCGCATAGTGGACGACGCCCCGGATGGCGCCCGGCGACTCCGGGGCAGGCGGCGCGAGGCCCCCGTCGCAGCCGGCGGCACAGAGCAGGGAGGCGGCAAGCGGTAGAAGGCCCGCGAGAATCCGACACATGAGGAGGCAGGGAGAAGTCGGCACGGTGGTAGCACGTTACGCTTGCCAGTGAATCCGTGCAAGCGTGTTTGTAGCGCCCGCAAGGCGACCGTTATCTTGCCGCTTCATTGCTACATTGAAACTTCAAAAAAAGGCTTCTGGGCCCGTATTCCGGCGTGCATCTGTATGAGACTATCGGATTTCGATTACACGTACCCGGATGAACTCATTGCCCGGCATCCCGCCGAACCCCGCGACAGCGCCCGCCTGATGGTGCTCGACCGGGCCGCCGGCACCATCACGCATCGGGTGTTCAGAGACCTGCCCGAATATTTCGGCGCGGACGACGTGCTCGTCGTCAACGACACCAAGGTGTTTCCCGCGCGCCTCTTTGCCAACAAAGAAAAGACGGGCGCACGCGTCGAGGTTTTCTTGCTGCGCGAACTCAGCCGTGAGCATCGCCTGTGGGACGCCCTCGTAGCCCCGGCCCGCCGCGTACGCGTGGGCAACCTGCTCCACTTCGACGATCACCTGGTGGCCGAGGTCGTGGACAACACCACCTCGCGGGGGCGCACGGTGCGTTTTCTCTTCGACGGCCCGGACGACGTCTATTACGAGCGCCTCGACGCCCTCGGCTCGACCCCGCTGCCGCCCTACCTCAAGCGCGACGCCACGGACAGCGACCGCGACCATTACCAGACCATCTTTGCCGAGCACCG
>CBDUBO010000104.1:0-7235 GCA_965365405.1 uncultured Rhodothermales bacterium
CGTCGGTGCGCTTGAGCTGCGTGTAGTTGACGCTGACCTTGCAGTCGAGCTCCTGCGCGACGGCGGGAACGGTTGCCACGGCGAGCAGCGAGAAGAGAACAAAGGAAAACCGCACGGGAGGTCGGGAAGGTGGGTATGGAAAAGATGGCCGCGGGCGGAGCGGGTGCACCGCCAGACCAACGCACCGGGCCTTATGGTTATTGGATGCCCCGGCTGTGCCTAAATTACCCCCTGCTCTTCCCGTTCCCGCGTGCGCCTGCTGTCTCTCCTGCTCTTCGCCCTGGCGGTAAGTCGCGCCCACGCGCAGACCGACGAGCGGGTGGGCGTCCAGACCGTGTGGGTTGTGGGCGCGCAGGCTGCCGGGCTGGCCGGCGCGGGCGTCGCCCTCGACGGAATGGGCTGGACCGGCCTCAACCCGGCCACCACCGCTTCGGCTACCGCGCCCGGCATCCGGCTCTACGCCGATCAGGGGTTTGGACTGCCTGAACTGCGGGCGGGTGCGCTGCACCTGACGTTCCCCTTCTCGGTCGCCACCTTTTCGGCAGGGGCGCAGACGCTGGGCTTCGACGCCTATCGGGTAAGCAACGCCAGTGTGGGGGCGGCGCGGGCGTTTGCGCTCGGCACCAGCCGCCGCGTTGCCGCGGGCGCGCTCGTGGTGCTGCACCACGCCCAGGTTCAGGGCTACGGCAGCGGTGCAGGCCTGGCCCTCGACGTGGGCGTGCAGGCGGAAGTAGCGCCCGGCCTGCGCGTGGGCGCAAGCGGTCGCAACGTGGCGGCGGGACAACTGGCCGGCATCGAGCCGCTGCCGCAGGTGCTGGCGGCAGGACTGGCCTTTGCGCCCGAAGCGCGCGTGCGCGTGGTGGCGGACGCCGTCAAGGACACCCGCTTTCCGCTGTCGCTGCGCGTGGGCGTCGAGGTTGCGCCGCTTTCCCTGCTGGCGCTGCGCGTGGGCGCGGCCACCGAGCCTACCCTTTTCAGCGCCGGCGCGGGCCTGCGGCTGGGCCGTCTCCACGCCGACCTGGCAGCCACCCGTCACGACGTGTTGGGCTGGACGCCCGCCGTCGAACTGGGCGTGTCGTGGTAGCGCGAGGCTGCGCTCTGGCTCTGGGGCTGCTGGTCCTGCTGACCCCGCTAGCAGCGCGGGCGCAGGTGGTGCCGGACACGGCAGCAGCGGCGCTTCCCGAGGCGGATGCGCTTGAAGCCCTCGCCGAGACGGGCGATCCCGAGGAGTTGGCCGAGCTGCTCGAAGAACTGCGCGCCCAGCCGCTCGACCTCAACACGGCCTCTGCCGACGAACTCGCCCTCCTCCCTGCCCTCACGCCGCTGCTCGCGCTCCGTATCGTCGCCTACCGCGACTCCGCTGGGGCCTTCGGCTCCCTGCCCGAACTGCGCGCTGTGTCCGGCATCAGCGCCGAGGTGTACGAGGCCGTCCGCCCTTACCTGCGCATAGGCCCACCCCTCGACGTGCCCGCTCGCCGGGCCAGCCGCTTTCCCCGTTTCCCCACCGCTGCCGAGTGGCGTGACGTGCGGGGCCAGGCTGTGCAGCGCTACGCCCGGCGGCTCGAAGAGGCACGCGGCTTTGCCGAAGGGCGCTACGCCGGCTCGCCCGACCGCCTTTACACCCGGCTGACGCTGAGCGCGGCACGCCGCGTGCGCTTCAACGTCACGCTCGAAAAAGACCCCGGCGAGGCCTTCCGCTGGCGGCCCGGAACGGGCACATACGGCTACGACTACGTCTCCGCGTATGCATCTGCCGAAAAGATCGGGCGGGTGCGGCAATTGGTGGTGGGCGACTTCACGGCTTCGTTCGGGCAGGGGCTCGTGCTGTGGCGTTCCACGGCACTGGGCAAGAGCCGAGAGGCCACCCGCGGACTGAGCCGCTTCGGATCGGGCCTGCGTCCCTACGGCTCGACCGACGAGAACCGCTTTTTCCGAGGCGTCGCTGCCACCGTGCTCGCTACCCCGGCGCTTTCGCTTTCCGCGTTCTACTCGCGCCGCACCCTCGACGCAACCACCCTCGACGCCGACACGGGCGGCGTGTCGTCTCTGGGCACGAGCGGCCTGCACCGCCTCGACGCCGAGATCGCGCGCAAGGACGCGCTGGGGCAGCAGGTGGCCGGTGCCGCCGCCGAGTACCGCCACGACTCTTTCCGCGTAGGCGCGGCGTGGGTAGAGACGCGCTTCGACCAGCCCGTGGTGCCGCGCAGCGCACCGGACGCGCGGTTCGCCTTCCGCGGAACGGAGGCGCGGGCGGCCAGCCTGTTCGGACACCTGCGGGCTGGAAGCGCGCTCTTTTTCGGCGAAATGGCGCGGGCGGAAGGGGCCACCGCTGCCGTGGGCGGCGTCGAGTACAACTGGGGCCGCACGGGCGAAGCCGTGGTGCTGGCCCGCTCCTACCCGCGCCACTTCGTGAGCCTGCACGGCTACGCTTTCGGCGAGCGCGTGGGCGCTACGCAGAACGAAACGGGCCTCTACGCCGGCGTGCTCGTACGCCCGCGCCGCGCCCTCACCGTGCAGGGCTACTTCGACCAGTACCGGTTTCCGTGGCTGCGCTTCAACGTGCCCCGCCCCACGCGCGGCTACGATGCCCGCGTCTCGCTCACGCACGCGCCGCGCCGGTGGCTGGTGCAGGAGCTTTCGGCCCGGACGGAGACGCGCGAGGAGGCCGCTGTCTTGGTGGATGGAGCCCGCACGGTGGCGGCTGTGCGGCCCGAAACGCGGCAGTCACTGCGGTGGCAGGGCACGTACGTCTTCAGCCAGCGCCTGACGCTGCGCACGCGCGCCGAGGGCGTCCGCCACAGGGCACAGGGTGAGCCCTTCGCTACGGGGCTGCTGCTCTACCAGGACGTGCAGGTGCAGCCCGCACCCGCGCTCACACTCGACCTGCGCCTGGCCCTTTACCACACCGACGGCTACGACGCCCGCGTCTATGCGTACGAGCGCGACGTGCGCTACGGCTTCAGCGTGCCCGCGCTCTATGGACGCGGAGCGCGACAGTACGCGCTGGCCCGCTGGAAGCCACTGCCCGGCCTCACCCTCGAAGCGCGCTACGCCGTGACGCGCCGCGAGGACGTGACCGCGCTGGGCAGCGGACTGGACGAGACGCAGGGAAACCGCGCCCGCGAGGTCAAGGCGCAGCTCATCTGGCAGTTTTGACCGCACGCATAGACAGAAGACGTAAGGCCACGCATATGCGCCCCTACTGAAGCGCTGGTAGCACCCTTTCCCACACGCCAGGGTCTATCTCGATGTCGGCGCGGGCACGCAGATCGGCCAGGAGACGCATTTGCGCCAGGTGCGGCTTAAGGCGTTGCGTGAGGGCACTGCGCTGGTCGTCCAGCGTAGCGCGCTCCACGTTTCGCGCCTGCACGTGGAGTAGCATCCAGGTGTCGTCCGCCAGCCCCAGCACAGTGGTCTGCCCCAGAGGAGCGAGGCGCACGTGCCGCCCCAGGTCGCCCAGCGCGGCGAGGTCGATGCCCTGGTAGTGGGTGTAGGCGCGGAGGGTGTCGGGGCGTGCCGCGGGGCCTTGCAGCGCTTCGAGCGCCTGAACGGCCTGTGCCCGCGTGGGGAACGGAGCAAACCAGAAGTCGGCGGTGGCGCGCTGAACGGCGTCGCCCCCCAGCGCGGCGAAGGCGCGGCTCAGTTCGGCCTCGGTGGGCACAGCCACAGTGTCGGCGCGAAGCTGCTCGGCCAGCAGAGCCGCCAGAAATGTTGCCGTGAGGTGCTGGAGGTCGTGCTGCACGCCAGCGTCCGCGTCGAGGCCTTCGGCAAAACCATGCTCGGCCAGCACCTCGTCGCGCAGCACGCGCCCCACCGACGCGGCCACACTGGCGCGCACCTCGCGCCCCGGCAGTTCGGGCAGCCGGCGGGCGTAGTCGGCGGCAGTGAGCGCGTACTGCCGCCCGTCGAGCCGGTAGGTGGCCAGCACCGTTTCCGGCGTGAGCACTTCGCGCAGGCGTACCACTTCTTCGTCCAGCAGGGGCGCGTCGAGGTCCGCACTCTCCACCGCGCCGGTCTGCTGCCGCACGGCGCGCTGTAGCTGGGCCAGGGCAGTGCGGTTCAACTCCACATTTACGCCCGCCATCATCTCCTCAATGAAACGCGAGCCCTCTGTCCGGTAGCGCCGCTCGCGCAGCCGTGCCGCCACCGCGCCGCGCCGCGCCTGAAAGTCGGATTCGACGAGGAGGGGGTTGTAGAGGCGATCTTCGACGCGCACGATGTGCCACCCGAAGCGGCTGCGCACAGGCGGGGTGTAGTGCCCCACCGGCGTCGCGTACACCGCCTCCGCCACGGCATCGTCCAACTCCCAGTAGCCCGCCGTGCCCAGCACCCCGGCAAGCGAATCGAAGCGGGGCGTGCGGTACAGTTCGTTGGCGAGTTGAACGAAGTCTGCCCCCGCCTCCAAGCGTTCGTACGCCGTGCGTGCCTGACCGGCATCGCGGAAGAAAAGCTGCCGCAGCTGCCGCGTTTCGTGCTGGCGGCGGTACGCCTCTCGCACCTCCGCTTCGGCAGGCGTAGGCAAGGAGTCGAGAAGGGCGCGGGCGAAATAGCGACTGCCCACGAGATGGCGGATGCGGCGGTCGGCGAAGTCCTGAAAGGCCGGCGTTCCTTCGAGCCCGCGCCGCTGCGCCTCCTGAGCCATCAGGTGGGTGTCGATCAGGCGGTTGAGGTGGTTCTGGCGGCTCGCGGGCGTGTCGTTGCTGCCGGTCGAGATGAGAGATTCGACGTACGTGCTGCGGAACTGCCCTGCCCGGATGGCCACGCCGTTCACCCTCGCTACGACAAGCGTGTCGGGGGCAAGTGGGACTTCCTGCGCGCTCACCGCCAGCGGCACGAGCAGACTGAAAAGCAGCAGACGCAGCAGACGCTGTCCGGACAAGGGGTACATCTCGTTGGAGCAGGCCCGCAATTTACGCACCCATGTTCCTTTCAAACCAGCACTTAACACACGCACACACCTCAGTTGAAAACGACGAGGGCCGTTTCGCGCAGGCCCCCGCTGGAGCGCAGGTGGCAGGCATAGACGCCGCTGCCGAGTCCGTCGCGGCGGAGCGTATAGGTGTGCGCCCCGTCCGTCGTGGGGCGGGCGTCGGCCAGGCGGGCGACCTCACGGCCCAGCAGGTCGTAGAGGCTGAGGGTGACGCGCGCGGGAGCGTCGAGCGTGAACGACACTGTGGCGGCGTCGCGGGCAGGGTTGGGCGACACGCGGAGCGTAGGCGCGGCGTGGTATCCCGTTTTGCCGGGCGCCGCCTCGTCCACGGACACGGGCACCCCGCCGGGAGCGAGCAGGGCTTCGAGCGCACCGGCGAGGTACGCAAGCGGCGCGTTCCAGTTGATGGCGATCTCGTTGGAGGCATAGCTGCACTCGTGGTCGATATAGGCCTTTGCAGGCAGCGTGGACGGGTACGCCGGGCAGCCGCCCGCGTCCTGCCGCGCCGGGTTGGGCCCGCCCGCGAGCAGGCCCGGCACCGGGTCGCGCACGCCGTCGGCAGCGGACTGCCGGTGGTGCGGGTTGAGGGGCGTCCGCGCGCCGTAGCCCGTCACGAACGAAATGCCGACGCCGTTGCGCCCCAAGATGTAGTCCAGGCCCGCGAGCGCTGCGTGGAGGTACGCCGGGTCTTCCGAGAGCCGGTAGGCCTGAAGCAGCAACATCCCCTGGTTGGCGGCCACGCTGTTGCTGCCCCACGAAAAGTCGCCCACACTGCCGCCCATCCCCACCCCCATGGGAGAGGTACGGTAGGTGTTTGTTAGCGCATCGGCCCGTTCGATCAGTTCGCGCTCGATGGCCAGCATGTTGGCGGCAGCCGTAAGGCTGTCGGCGTGGTGTAGAAGCGAGTAGAAGCCGAGGGCGGTGACGTTGGGCCAGGCGGGCACATCGAGGCGCTGCACGCTAAACGGATTGTGGGGCGTCAGGAAGCTGTCGGCCTTTGTCGTTACGTAGAGTTCGGTAGCGGCCCAGATGAACTCGTCGGACACGTTGCCGTCGCCATACTCGCCCGTAGTGATGGCCGGCGAGAACTGCTGATTGAGCGTGTTCTGCTGGTAGTACACGGCCGGGTGGCGGCGGGCCCAGCGCCAGGCCGCGTGCGCCGCGTCGAGCGTCGAGTCGGCCAGGCCGGGCAGCGCGTCGGGAAAAGCACGAAAGATGCGGCTGGCCTGCGCCATGACGGCGGCGAAGTTGAGTGCTGCCGCCGTGCTTTTCTGCACCACGTAGCGCTGCTGCCGCGCCTGGCTCGGCATCACCATACCCTCGAAGTTGGCCGTCGTGAGCTTGTGGTAGACGCCGCCGTCGCCGGGATCCTGCATGGCGAGCATCCAGCGCAGGTTCCACAGCACCTCGTCCAACAGGTCGGGCAAGGCGTTGCCGCTCTCCGGAATGTTCAACGCGAAGGCGTTGAAATAGGCCGGGAAGTGCTCGTAGAGCTGAAGCAGCGTGGCCGTGCTGATGCCAGAGTTGACGACGTACTTGTTGAAGTCGCCCGCATCGTACCAGCCTTTCGGGGCAGAGATAAGTGTCCCCTCCGGGCGCTGAGCCGTCGCCGCCGACGCGTGGACGCGCACCTGGGTGTCGGGGTGCCCGGCGGAACGGGCCCACCGCCCGGCGTGGGTGGGGCTGAGCGCCGTCGAGGCACGCTGGTAGTAAAACGCCTTGATGGAGGCCGCCGCGAGCGGCTGGAACGCGCGCGCCCTGACCTCGAACGGATACGACGCCCCTATGCCGGGGACGACGACGTTGTAGCGCCCCGGCGTCGTGAGCGCCGTGAAATCGGCCTTGCGCCCCGTCTCGTTTGAAAACGTCCACGTGTACGGCATGGCGAGCGTGCCCACCACGACCGTATCCGCACCGTCCGCCGTGGTGACGTAGAAAGCGTCTTGCGTCGCGCCGATCACGACGGCCACCTTGGGCATCTCGGGATAGAAACCGAGCTGGTTGAGCCGGATGGCGGCCGTTTGCGCCCCGGCGGGAAGTGCGGCCAGCAGCGCGCAAGTCGCGCAGAGGCAGAGGGATACGAATCGGGTCATGCCAGAAGAGGAGGTCAGAGGGGCCTGAAACCAGGCGTGGCCCGGAGCCATCCGGCCCGGGCCACGCAGGCTCTGGCGCGGTGCAGTGCCGCACCGCAGTAAAGACGACCGGGGCTGCACCGCGCGGTGCAGCCCCGGCGTCGTGGTTTACCGCACAAGCGTCATGCTGCGCGACTCGGTGAAGCTGCCAGCCTGGATCCGGTAGATGTAGA
>CBDUBO010000105.1:0-7212 GCA_965365405.1 uncultured Rhodothermales bacterium
AGAACGAGCGCTTTCCCAACCAGCCGGACTTCGTCATCTTCACCCGCATCATCGGGCAGTACGCGCAGTACGGACTGATCCCCGCGCCCACGCCCACGCCCGACCTGCCCATCGAACTGGAGCGCGTGCCGCGCCAGCAGGAAACCGACCTGGCCTTTGTGCAGCGCATGGCGCAGCGCAACGGCTACGTGTTCTACGTCCAGCCCGTCACCGTCGGCGTCAACACGGCGTATTTCGGGCCCGAAGTGCGCGTGGGCCTGCCGCAACCTGCCCTCACGACCGACATGGGCGCGGCCACGAACGTAACGTCGCTGAGTTTCCAGAACGACGCGCTCGCGCCTGTAGGGACGGAAGGCACGTTTGTCGAGCCGTTTTTCAAGACGGCGCTGCCCATCCCGTCGCTGCCGTCGCTCAAGATTCCACCGCTCGCGCTCCAGCCCGCGACGCCGCAGCGCACCGTGCTGGCCCGCGACACGGCCAACCAGAACCCGGCCACGGCGGCGGTGAACCTGCTGGCCCGCCAGATGAACGCGCCCGACGCCGTGACCGCTTCGGGTCAACTCGACGCGGCGCGCTACGGCCACGCGCTGCGCGCGCGCGGCCTCGTGGGCGTGCGCGGGGCGGGCCTGAGCTACGACGGCTTCTACTACGTGCGCCGGGTCACCCATACGCTCAAGCCCGGCCAGTACACGCAGTCTTTCACCCTCAGCCGCGAGGGCACCGGCCCGACGCTGCCCGTCGTGATTCCATAAATCCTGCGGCGACCTCGCCTTCAACCTTCAATCTTGTGCCTGAACGCACTTTTTTCGGCAAGTACCGGGGCGTCGTCACCGACATCAACGACCCGCTCATGACGGGCCGCATCAAAGCCAAGGTGCCCGACGTGACCGGCAGCGACGAGACGGGGTGGGCGCTGCCGTGCGCGCCCTTTGGCGGCTCGCAGACGGGCTTTTTCGCGCTGCCCACGGTGGGTGCGGGCGTGTGGATCGAGTTCGAGCACGGCAACCCGGACTATCCCATCTGGACGGGCGCGTGGTGGGGCACTGCCGCCGAGGTGCCGCCCCTCTTGCTCGCGCCGCCCTACAAAAAGGTGATGATCGTCACCGAGGGCGGCCATTCGATCACGCTCGACGACACGCCCGGCATTGGCGGCATCACGCTGGAGACGGCAATGGGGCAGAAGATCAGCCTGACGCCGCTGGGCATCGAAATAGACAACGGGATGGGCGCGTCCATTAAGATGACGGGGCCACAGGTGTCCGTCAACAGCGGCGCGCTCGACGTGATCTGACCCTCCGGCACGCCGTCGTCTCGCGCCACAATCCGCATCTCGCAATCCGCAATTCCCCATGCCTTTCGTCCTCCACGCCAACGCGACCATCCTGTGCCTGCACGGCGGGCAGGCGATGGCCACGGCTCCCAATCCGCGCGTGATGGTGGGCGGGCAGCCCGTCGTCACGCAGGCCGCACCGCACACCGTGGCAGGCTGTCCCTTCAACGTCAGCGGCTCACCTGTACCGTGCGTGACGGCGCAGTGGGTGACGGGCGCGCTGCGCGTGCTGGTGGGCGGCGTGCCGGTTCTGTTGCAGTCGAGCCAGGCCGTGTGCGTCCCCAACGGGACGGGCGTCAACATCGTCCAGACGCAGGTGCGCGTGCAGGCGCAGTAGCGCTTCGGCACGGCCCAGGCCCCGATGCCTCTCGACCAGTCTCCATCTCCCAATCGCCCTTCCCTCTTCCCATGCACATAGACTTTCCCTACCACATGGACGGGCGCGGGCGCACGGCGCTGACGGACGACGCCGACTACGTGCGCGACCTCATCGAACAGGTGCTGTTCACGACGCCGGGCGAGCGCGTCAACCGGCCCGACTTCGGCAGCGGGCTGCTGCAACTCGTCTTTGCGCCCAACAGCAGCCTGCTCGCGGGCGTCGTGGAGACGAGCGTGCAGGCAGCGCTCCAACAGCACCTGGGCGACCTGGTGGCCGTCGAAGGCGTCGAGGTCGTCAGCGAGGATGCGACGCTGGCGGTGACGGTGCGCTACGTGCTGCGCCGCACGCAGCAGCAGCAGGTGGCCCGTTTTAACCAGACAGTGGGGTAGCCCGGATGGACGCCATTTACCACTGCGAAAACCAGAACCGGCTGGACCGGGTGCGCCAGCACGCGACGCTCAACGGCATCGAGTGGCTGGAGGTGCTCGATGGGCGCGCCCCGGCAGGCAGTCCGCGCCAGCAGACGCTGCTTGTCCACTTCGCCAAGCCCCTGGCCGCGCCGCTGGACGGCCGCAACGTGCGCGTCGAGGCGCCGCCGCGCGCTGCGCCAGCGCCCGTGGTGTGGGCAGGTCGCGCCAGCGACGCCGCCGCGCTTTTCGCCGCAGGCCGCGTAGGTGCGGCCGAGCGGGATTTCCTGCTGGCGATTCCCGACGCCGACGCCACCCTCGCCGTTCGCACAGGCAGCACGGGCGACTTTTCCACGTACACGCTCCGCATCGTCGCCGCGCCCGGCGAGACCGCGCCGCCGCCCGACGTAGACGTGCGCCTGGCCCACATCGCCTTCCGCTTCAAAGTCGAATGCCCCAGCCCGTTCGACTGCGCACCCGACGAGAGTTGCCCGGACGAGGTGCCCGCCGCGCCCACGGTGGACTACCTCGCCAAAGACTTCGCCAGCTTCCGGCGTCTCATGCTCGACCGAATGAGCGTGACGCTGCCCGCGTGGCAGGACCGCAGCGCGGCCGACATGGGGGTGGCACTTGTCGAGTTGATGGCGTACGTGGGCGACCACCTGAGCTACGCGCAGGATGCCGTGGCGACGGAGGCGTACCTGGGCACGGCCCGCCGCCGCGTGTCTGTGCGCCGGCACGCCCGCCTGCTCGACTACGCCGTGCACGAAGGCACCAATGCCCGCGCGTGGGTGCACCTGCGCGTCGTGCCCGGCGGCCCCGCAGAGGGCACCACGCTGCCCGCCCACACCGCCCTGCTGACCGCCGGGGCAGAGCCGCTCGTGTTCGAGACGATGCACAGCCTGGCCCTGGCATCGGCGCACAACGGCATCCTGTTTTACACCTGGGAGGACGATGCGTGCTGCCTGGCTGCCGGGGCCACGCGGGCGACGCTGCTGAGCAGGGAAGACCCGACCACAGGCACACCCCTCACCCTGGCTCCAGGGGACGTGCTCGTGTTCGAGGAAACCGTGAGCCCCACGACGGGCCTGCCCGCCGACGCCGATCCGGGGCATCGCCACGCCGTCCGCCTCACCGAAGCGGTACTCACTACAGACGCCCTCACCGGGGCGGAGATTGCCGAGGTGGCGTGGCATCAGGAGGACGCGCTGCCCTTCCCGCTCTGCCTGTCGGCCCGCGTGCCCGCAGGCGCGGGCACGTTCGCGGTGCAGCCCACCAGCATCGCGCGCGGAAATATCGTGCTGGCTGACGCGGGCCAGACCGTCGTGGCCGAGGCGCTGGAGCCCGCGATGGTGGCAGAGGCCGGCTACCGGCCCCGCCTGCGCCAGCAGGGCGTGGCCTACGCCGAGCCTTACAGCCATGCCGCAATGCGCGCTCGTGCCGCTACCACGGCGCTGCGCCAGGACCCCCGCCGTGCCATGCCCGCGCGCCTGACGCTCGACGACGGCGACGAGGTGTGGCAGCCGCGCCCCGACCTGCTCGGCAGCAGCCGCTTCGCGCCCGAGTTCGTGCTCGAAACAGAGGGAGACGGGCGCGCCTACGTCCGTTTCGGCGACGACGTGCTGGGCAAGGCCCCCTCGCCCGGCGCCACGATCACGGCCACCTACCGCGTCGGCGGCGGCAGCGCGGGCAACGTCGGGGCCGAGGCCATCAGCTATGTGGTAGGCGTGCCCGGCATCGAAAAGGTGCGCAATCCCCTGCCCGCCGTGGGCGGGTCGGCGCCCGAGCCGCTCGAAGCCGTCCGCCTTTACGCGCCCCAGGCGTTCCGTACGCAGGAGCGCGCCGTGACCGAGAGCGACTACGCCCGCATTGCCGAGCGCCTGCCGGGTGTGCAGCGCGCCACGGCACGCTACCGCTGGACGGGCTCCTGGCTCACGGTTTTCCTCACCGTGGACCGCGAGGGCGGCCTGGGCGTGCGCGACGACCCCGCCTTTCTCGAAACCCTGCGCCTGCACCTGGAGCGCTACCGCATGGCCGGCTTCGACGTGGAGATTGGCGATCCTGCCTACGTGCCCCTCGAAGTCGAGATGTCCGTGTGCGTTGCCCCCGGTTACTTTCGCGCCGACGTGCAGCAGGCCCTCTTGCGCACCTTCAGCCGCCAGACGTTTGGTGACGGCACGCGCGGCTTTTTCCACCCGGACGCTTTCACCTTCGGGCAGCCCGTGTACCTGAGCCAGCTCTACCAGCGGGCACTCGCCCTCCCCGGCGTGGCCTCGGTAGAAGTGACGCGCTTCCAGCGCCACGGCAAATCTCCTGCGGGCGAGCGGGAGGCAGGCGTGCTCCAGCCCTCCGACCTCGAAGTGATCCGCCTGGACAACGACCCCAGCGCGCCCGAAAACGGGCGTCTCACCTTCACGATGGCCGGAGGCGTGTGATGGAACGGACTGGCCTTCAGTGGTGCATTCGTAGGGGCGTAGCGCGCTACGCCCCTACCACCGAACGAAATCGTTTGAACCCATGACTGACCCTCAACCCTGCGGCTGCTGCGAGGGCGTCGAGAAAGAGACGCCCGTCTCGCTCTACAACCGACCCGGCCTGTCCGCGCTGGCCTACCGCGTGGGCACCTACGGGCACTTTTTGCAGTCCATGCAGGTGGCGATGCGCGACCAGGCGGCGCTGCGCGACCTGACGGCCCGCCTGGACGATCCGACGACCTCGCTGCTCGACGCCTGGGCCGTCGCCCTCGACGTGCTCACGTTCTACCAGGAGCGCATCGCCAACGAGAACTACCTGCGCACCGCTACGGAGCGCCGTTCGGTTCTCGACCTGGCCCGGCAGATCGGCTACGAACTGCGGCCTGGTGTGGCAGCCAGCACGTTTCTGGCCTTTACCGTCGAAGACGCGCCCGGCGCGCCGCACGTGTCCGAGATCCGAGCGGGCACGCGGGCGCAGAGCGTGCCCGGCCAGGACGAAAAGCCGCAGACCTTCGAAACCGTCGAAGACATCCACGCTGAGGCCGTCTGGAATGCGATGCGGGCCCGGACGCGCGAGCCGTACACGCCGGGCATGCGCAGCACCACACTCTACCTCGAAGGCGTAGCGACGGGCTTGCAGCCCGGCGATGCCCTGCTCATCGTGGGCAGCGAGCGCGCTGCCGATCCGGGCAACGAGAACTGGGATTTCCGCAAGGTCAAGACCCTCGATCCTGATCGCGACCTGAACCTGACGACGGTCGTGCTCAACGAACCCTTGGGCTCCGTCGTGCCCTTCGTGCGTCCCGCCGCCGCACCCGTCGTCTACGCGCTGCGCACGAAGGCGGCCCACTTCGGCTACAACGCGCCCGACTACCGGGCGATGCCGGAGGAAATCAGGCGTACGTATGAGAACGTTCCGACCGGTCCGCTTCAAAACCGAACCGAATGGCCCGGCCTCAACCTGACTTCCATCACCGGGGACGCGAGTGGGCAGACGCTCTTTCTCGACCGGATCTACAAAGAGATCGTGCCGGACTCGTGGGTCGTCGTCGCCACGCCGTCTTATTCTGAGGTCTACCGCGTCGAGGCCGCCGCCGAGGATGCCCGAACGGGCTTCACGCTGTCGGGCAAGAGCACGCGCCTCGGCATTCGGGGTGAAGGGCTCATCGAGCGTTTCAACGGGCAGGTGCGCAGCCTCGTCGTCTACGGGCAGAGCGAAAAGCTGGCGCAAGCCCTGCGACCCGTGACGACGAACGTGTCGGGCAACACGATGCTGCTTCAGGAAAAGGTGGAAGGACTCGAAGAGGGGCGGATGATCGCCGTAACGGGGGTGGAGGCGGCGACGGGCGTGGCTGTGGCCGAGGTGGCCGAGCTGAAACACGCCGACGCCGTTTCGGGCACCACCCGGCTCACGTTCACCAGCCCGCTGCGCTACACCTACCGGCGTGACAGCGTGCGCCTCAACGCCAACGTGGCGCGGGCCACGCATGGCGAGACGCGCGTGGAAGTGCTGGGCAGCGGCAGCGGTGCCACGCCGTTCCAGGCGTTCAGTCTCAAAAACCAGCCGCTCACCTACGTCTCCGCCGCCACGGCGAGCGGCGTCGAGAGCACGCTACAGGTGCGCGTGGATGGCATCCGGTGGGACGAGGTGCACACACTCTACGCCCAGCCGGCCACTGCCGAGGTGTACGAAACCCGCCTGGACGACAGCGCGACCACGACTGTTCAGTTTGGCGACGGCCTGTCGGGGGCGCGCCTGCCCACGGGCTACGAGAACGTGCGCACCACGTACCGTGTCGGCTCCGGGCTCGAAGGGCTCGTGGACGCCGGCCAGATCAGCCTGCTCACGCTGCGCCCCCTCGGCGTCAAAAGCGTCACCAACCCGCTGCCCACGACGGGGGCCGACGAGCCCGAAGTACTCGACGACGCGCGCGACAACGCGCCGCTGACCGTGCTCACGCTCGACCGGGCCGTGTCGCTGCGCGACGTGGAATCGTTCGCCCGCGCCTTCACGGGCGTTGGCAAGGCGCAGGTAGCGCGCCTGTGGAGCGGCGAGCGCCGATTTGTGCACGTCACCGTGGCCGGCGTGGACGGGGCCGCGCTGCTGCCCCTCTCCGACACCTACGAGAACCTCAAGCGTGCGCTCCAAGACGCCTGGCATGGAGCCGAAACCATCCGCATCGAGACGTACCAGGCCCGGACGTTCGGCGTCGAGGCGGGCCTCACCATCAGTCCGCGCTATGTGCAGGAGGACGTGCTCGGAAACGCCCAAACAGTGCTGCGCGACGCCTTTTCGTTCAGGGTGCGGCAACTCGGACAGGGCGTGACGGCAGGCGAAGTGATGGCCGTGCTTCAGGGCGTCGAAGGTGTCGTGGCGGTGGACCTGGATAAGCTCGGGGGCCTCGATGCGCTCGCGCACCCGCGCATCCTCGCCCTTCCGGCGCGCTACGAAGGCAACGCCGTCCGGCCCGCCCAGCTACTCACCCTCAATCCGTCTGCCGTCGCGCTCTACGCCGTCAACGTGTGATCCGTCCGTTTCCCCGCCCCTCATGAGCCACTATACCGCAGATCAGCTTTACAGCCTGCTGCCCGCCGTCTACCGCGTGCGCGACGCCGCGGCGG
>CBDUBO010000106.1:0-7156 GCA_965365405.1 uncultured Rhodothermales bacterium
GCGAGCGCAGCGTCATCATCGCCACGTACGCGCTGTGCGGCTTTGCCAACTTCTCCTCCATCGCCATCCAGATCGGCGGCATCGGCGGCATCGCGCCCTCTCGGCGCTCGGAGATCGCGCAGTTGGGCCTGCGGGCCGTGCTGGCGGGGATGCTGGCTACGTGTATGTCCGCCACCATTGCCGGGGTGCTGGTTTAACCGCAAACAGCGATGGAAATCTTCCTGGGGCTGCTCGGGGGCGTCGCCCTTCTCTATTTCGGGGGTGAAGGACTGGTGAGGGGTGGCGTTTCGCTTGCCCTCCGCTTCGGAATCCGCCCGCTCATCATCGGCCTCACCATCGTGGCGATGGGCACGAGCATGCCCGAACTCGTGGTGAGTATGGGAGCGGCCCTGGACGGCTACGGCGGCATCGCGCTGGGCAACGTCGTTGGTTCGAACATCGCCAACATCGCCCTCATCCTGGGTATTTCGGCGCTCATCAAACCTATCACGGTGCAGCGCAGGCTGGTGCAGGCTGAGACCCCCATTGCGCTCGTGGTGACGCTGATCCTCGTCCTGCTCCTGCTCGACGGCAGGCTGGGCAGGATCGACGGCGTTCTGCTGCTGGTCGGCTTTGTGACCTACATCGGCTACCAGCTACGCGAAGCCTCGCGGAGCCGCGCAGCCGAGCCCGCCGAGGCCGATCTACCCGGCACACAGCGGCCCTGGGTATCGGCCCTGTTCATACTTGGCGGGCTTGCCATGCTCATCCTGGGCGGACGCGTATTCGTAGACGCCGCCGTGGCACTGGCGGAGTGGTTGAACGTGCCCCGCGCCCTTATCGGGCTGACCATCGTGGCCGTGGGTACGAGCCTGCCCGAAATGGCGACTTCGATCATCGCCGCCGTGCGTGGCCACAGTGACCTGTCCCTCGGCAACGTCGTCGGCTCGAACATCTTCAACATCCTCTGCATCCTCGGCATCACCGCCCTCATCCAGCCTTTCGATCAGGGCGACGTGGCCCTGGCCGACCTGCTCGTGATGATCGCTGCTACGGCCCTGCTCATCCCGCTCATGATCTCGGGCTACCGCGTGAGCCGGGCCGAGGGGCTGTTTCTGCTGCTGCTCTACGCCGCCTACATCATCTATCTCCTCTCCGCCAACCGCATTCCGACGCCTTGATCCAGACGCCTGAAGCCCTCCGCGACCTCGTTGCCCGCGCCCGGCGCGAGCGCTGCGTTGCGCTCGACACCGAGTTCGTGTGGGAGCGCACCTACTACGCCAACCTGGGCGTGGTGCAACTGGGCTGGTCGCGCACCGACGTGCACCTCATCGACGCGACCCTGCTCGACCTGGCCCCGCTGGGTGAACTCCTGGCCGACCCGGCGGTCGAAAAAGTGCTGCACGATGCGCCGCAGGACCTGATGATCCTCGCACGCGCCACCGGCGCCGACCCCGTACGCGTGTTCGACACGCGGCTGGCGGCGGGCTTCGCGGGCCTGAGCAGCACGCTGTCGCTGCGCCGCCTGCTCATCGAGACGGTGGGCGTGGATTTGCCCAAGACCGAGTCGCGCAGTGACTGGCTGCGCCGCCCCCTTACGGATGCGCAGACGGCGTACGCCCTCGACGACGTGCGCTACCTGTGCGAGGCCGCCGACGAAATCCTGCGGCGCGTCCACAAGAGCGGGCGCGAAGCCTGGCTGCGCGAGGAACTCGCCACGCTGGACGATGCCACGCGCTACCAGGACCGCGACCCCGAAGAAGTGTTCGAGCGGGTAAAAGGCGCGCGCGGCCTGCGCCAGCGCGAACGCAGCGTGCTGCGCAGCCTGGCCGCGTGGCGCGAGGAGGAAGCCCGCCGCCGCAACCTGCCCCGCACCCACGTCGTCTCCGACGAGGCGCTCGTGCTCGTGGCGCAGCGCCGTCCGCGCACCGCAGACGACGCCGAGGCGCTCAAAGGCGTGCCGCGCCGCTACGCCGACAGCCTGGCCGCCGCCGTCGAGGACGGCCTGGAACGCGCCCGCACCGACCCGCCCCACACTCCGCCTCCGCCCGACGAGGACGAGACGCTGAGCGCCCGCGTGGATCTGCTGCTGGCCTACCTCAAAGGGCGGGGGCTCGCCGAGGGCGTAGACCCGGCCCTCGTGGCTTCGCGCAGCGACATCACGGCACTGGCGCAGGCGGGCACGGCGGCGCCCGATGCCGCGCACGACATGCTCCAGGGCTGGCGGCGTGCCTTTATCGGGGACGACCTGCTGGCGCTGCTTGGCGGCAGCCTGGCCGTGCAGATCGGCGCGGACACGGGCCTGCCGGAGCGGGCGGGGTGAAACGACAGCCGGGGAGGCGACAGAGATGCGTTTTCTGCCAGGCAGGCTCGACCCTGAACGCACCACCCCTCACGACTTCGCGCCGGGCTCGTCGTAGCGCGCCCGTTCGAGAACGGTCTCGCCCTTTGCGCCCACCTGCATTTCGAACTCGCGGATGGGGAACGGCAAAGGCACCCCTTCGGCGCGGAATCGGGCCACGAGGGCTTTGATGAACAGGCTGCGCAGTTCCAGCCCGTCCAGGTAATCGCGGGCGGGCAAGAGCAGGGAGAAGTTGACGCTGAACTCGCCGAAGGTGTGGTAGCGGAACTGCGGCGCGGCGTCGAGTGGGGCGTCCGGGGGCAGGCGATACCACTGCCGCAGCACGGTTTCAGCCACGCTCCGTACCAGCGCCTCCACCCTTTCGAGGTCGGCATCGTAGCGCGCGCCCAGCACCACTGGCAGCAGGTGCGTGCCGCGCGGAAGGGCGTAATTGGTGACGATGGCCGAGGCCAGCTTGCTGTTGGGCACGATGACCGTATTGTCGTGCAGGGTGCGCAGCGCCGTGGCCCGCCACGCCACATCCGTCACGTAGCCGTCCTCCCCCGAGTCGAGCCGCACGAAGTCGCCGGCGCGTATCTGGCGCGAGGCGAGCAGGTAGATGCCCGCAAAGAGGTTGGAGAGCGTGTCCTGGAGCGCGAGCGCGATGGCGAGGCCGCCCACGCCGAGTGCCGTCAGCACGGGCGCGATGTCGATCTCCAGGCTACTCAGCACGATGAGCAGGCCAAGCGAATAGACGAACACCTGCGCCAGGTTGGGCACGAGCGACGTGCGCGGCAGCGCGCTGTCGGCGCGGCCCGCCCACAGGCGCAGAAAGCCCGCCGCCACACGTGCCGCCAGCACGGTAAACGAACCCACGAGCGCCACGACGAGCCCGCGCTCCCACCACGGTTGCAGCGCGTTCGTCTCCGCCGTCACGAGCACCGCCAGGTAGAGGCCGGCGGCCACGCACCAGAAAAGCACGAGCCCCCTGAAGGCAGGCACAATCACGTCGTCGGCGGCGAACGTGGTGCGGAGGGCGAACCGCTGGAGGCGGCTCAGCACGGCCCGCTCCAGCACCCATCCCACGAGAAGGCCGCCCACCACGAACGCGGCGGCGAGCAGCCCGTCAGAGGACAGCAGGTCGTTCACGACGCTTCGTCCTCTCCGTCGTCGGGGTTACCAAAGAGGACGTTGTAGCGCACCCAGCCGGGTATCTGCGCCCAGTTGTTGCGCCTGTTGAGGTAGATGGGCGACCACCGCTGCTGCGTGGCCGCGCGCACGGCAATGGCTTCGAGCGTGGGGTGAACGGGTTCGAGCACCTCGATGGCGACGGGCGCGCCCTCGGCGTCGAGGGCGACTTGCAGGCGCACGCGCGCTGCGCCCACGCGCTGCTGGAGGCTGTCCGGGAAGGCGTACGGGATGTCCTGCCCCAACCGCAGCTTTGCGCTCGGCCCGCGAAACTGGCGGCTCAGCGCGTTGCGCGCCTCCCCTTCCAGGTCGTCCACGGCCCCCTGCAGCGAGCCGGAGAGGTCTGCATCGGCCACCCAGGCGTCGAAACGCGCCGCGAAGAGCGAGTCCACTACGCGGGGGTTGTGGCGGTAAAGCACCAGCATCCGGCGCTTGAGGTTACGCTCGACGTAGGCGCGCCGGTCGGTGTCCTCCGCCGTACCGATTACCCCCATCGCCTCCAGGCTGTCGAGGTTGGGGAAAAGGCCCGTCGTGTCCACACCGGTCTGCCAGAAGCGGTCGCCCGCTGCCGTCCACCCATCGGGCAGCGTGGCCAGTTCGGGCGCGCCACCGCTTGAGCAGGCAGCCAGCAACACGAGGCAGAAGGCGAAAAAGAGCAGGCGCATGGCAGAGAGGGGGTCTGTTGAGCAGTGCGCCAAGATAGCCTCCGCCGCCGCCTAATCGTCCAGGCGGACGAAGAAGCGCCGCCGGTCCATGGCCACGACGCGCACGCGCGAGCCCGTGGCCACGAACTCACCCTCGGTGGCCACTTCGAGGCGTTCGCCGTCCACGAGGGCCACGCCCGTAGGGCGCAAAGGCGTCACGGCCACGCCCGTGCGGCCCAGGTAGCGGCTGCGCGTCTGCTCGCTGGCATCCGTCAGGGCACGGTCGGGGGCCAGGCTGGTGCTGAGCACGAACCGGTTCCACGCGCCCGAGCGCCAGAGCACGTAAAACAGGCCCGCGCCCACGGCCATCGTCCCCATCGTCGCCACGACGCCGCCCGTGAGCCCGTGCGTGGTGAAGGTGTAGCCGATCCCGAAAATGATGCTCAAGAAGCCGAAGATGCCCACGACGTTGAAGCCGGGCACCACGTACACCTCGACCACGATGAGCACGAGGCCGAGGAGAATGAAGAGAAGGGGGATCAGCAGGCTCATGCGGAATCAGGCTTCGGGCGCGGCGGGATTGACTTCGACGTAGGAAGGATGCACGCGCACGACCTCGACCGAGGTGCCGGTGTCCACGTAGCCGCCCGTCGAGACGGCGTCCACCCGGCGGCCACCCAACTCTACGACGCCCGCGGGGCGCAGCGGCGAAAGTGACCGGCCCCGTTCCCCCACGTGCATCCACTCCAGCAGACCCGTCGTGTCCCCCAGCGCCAGCGCGGGCTGGAGCACGAGGCTGTTGAGGCGCTTCGAGCGCGGCGCGTAGCGGCCCACCGAGAACAGCAGCAGCACCAACAGCACCAGCGTTACGGCCATCGTCAGAATGGCGCGCGTCAGGCTCTCGCCCCCCGGGAAGGCAAAGCCCACGTTGCCGATGAGCGCCGCGCCAAGTGAGAACACGAGCAGCAGCACGCCCAGCACCCCTGCGACGCCGAAGCCCGGTAGCACGAACACTTCCACCCCCAGCAGGATGAGGCCGATGAAGAAGAGCACGATCTCCCAGCTCTCCACGAGCCCCAGCGCGTACGAGGGCGCGAAAAAGGCGAGCGCGCCGATAGCCGCCATCAGGCCGGGGAAGCCGACGCCGGGCGACTGAAGCTCGAAATAGAGCCCGCCCATCATCATCAGCATCAGGATGGACTGCACGACGGGCGAGCCGAAAAAGCGCAGCACCTGCTCGGCCACCGTCGCATCGTGGGCCACCAGGTCGTGAGTCGCCTGCCCGGCGGCGGCAAACACGGCGTCCACGTCAGGCAGGATGGCATCGGCCACGCCCACGCGGAGTGCCTCTTCGGACGAGAGCGTGAGCACTTCGCCTGCCCGCGACACGCCTGGCACCTCGACGCGCTCGTCCACCATCGCCTCCGCGATGCGCGGATCGCGCCCGTTCTCCTCGGCGGTGGTGCGCATGAGGGCGCGCATGGCACTCTGATACTTGTCCGGCGCTGCTGCGCCGCCCATGCCTTCCACCACGGTTGCCGCGCCAAAGGTGCCCCCTGGCGCCATCACGATCTTGTCCGCCGCGTACGAGATGAGCGCCCCCGCCGAGATGGCGTTGTGGTCCACGAAGGCGAGGGTGGGCACCGAGGCGCGCAGAATGCGCTGCCGGATCTGGTCCGCGGCGTCCACGAGTCCGCCGAAGGTGTTGACGTGGAGCACGACGAGGGCCGCGCCATCTGCTTCCGCCTCGTCGAGCGCGCGGTCTATGTAGCGCGCCAGGCCGTTGTCAATCGTCCCTTCGACGGGGACGCGGTAAACGGGGCCGGGCGGCAGCGCCGGGTTGAAGAGGGTGTCTGCCGGCTGCTGCGCCGCGGCCAGCGGGGCCAGCAGCGCGAGGAGGAGGACAACGAGAGGTTTCATGGCGGCAAACGCGGAAGCGACGTGTTGCCTACGCGAGCCCGTCGCCTGAGGATTCACCGCGTGCCCCGGTACGCCCTCACGGGCACGAGCGCCATCTGGTAGATGCCATGCACCCTGAACTCCCCTTCGCTGAAGTGCGCGCGCACGAACGCCTCGAAGGCGCGGGGCGTCCAGAAGTTGACGTGGCCAGGATCGGGGCTGAAGCCGAGGGCGCGGCCCACGTCGTTGAGCCATTTGAAGATGGGCTCGCGGGGCACGGTGAGCAGCACGTGGTGGCGCGCCACCCGCGTCAGTTCTACAAGCGCACGCGTGGGATCGTCGAGGTGTTCGAGTACCTCGGAGCACACGACGGCGTCGAAGGCGTCGGCCTCGAAGGGGAGGTTGTACAGGCTGCCCTGCCGGTACGTGGCAGCCCCGCCGAACTGCTGACGCGCAAACGCGACGGCGTCCTCGCTCAGGTCGAGGCCGGTGAACTGCACGTCGGGCAGGCGGCGGGCCATGAAGTCGGTGGCGTAGCCCTCGCCGCAGCCCGCGTCGAGCACGGTGTGGGGGTGCGTGCCGGCCAGCATCCCCGTGTAGGCGTCCATGAAGCGCTCCAGGTGGCGCGTGTAGAACCGGCTGTGGCCATTGTACTTATGGTAGTTGGGGGAGAAGTACTCGACCTCGGAAGGAGCCTGCATAGGCGCGAACAGATTACCAGTCGGTTAAGGCGCGCCAAGATAGGGGCACAGCCCACCCCCCGAAAGCGGCTCGCTATTTACGGCTCGATGACGACCGGAGTACCCACCTGCACGTACGGCCAGAGGGTGTCCATGTGGGCGTTGCGAACGGCCACGCAGCCCTGTGTCCAGTTCAGCCCCGCGCCTGTGCCGTGCCCGTGAATCTCGATCATGCCGCCGAGGGCCGTGTTCATGGGCGGCCGTCGGAAGCCCTGCTCGGCGGCCACGATGGCGTCGTGCTCGCGCTGCGACACCAGCCCGCGCGCCAGGCCGCGCCGCGCGTCCTCGGCAGTGGGGTAGTTGAGCACGAAGGCGCGGTAAAACGTGCTGCGCGCGTTGCGGTCCACGACGAAAAAGGTGCCTTC
>CBDUBO010000107.1:0-7153 GCA_965365405.1 uncultured Rhodothermales bacterium
CGTCCACCTGCCCGAACAGGCGCGAGCGGGCGCTTACGCGCAGGTCGGAGAGGCGGAGCGAGTCGGCGGCAAAGTTGTAGGCCGTGCTCAGGCCCACGTTGAGGAGGGTAAGCGGCCTGCGCTGGGCCGCGCCGGCGGTATCGGTGTCCACGCGGCGCGTCTCGAATACGTTGTCCAGGTTGAACGTGAGGCCGGCTACTTTGCCCGCACGCACCTCGTTCACGATGGGATAGCGCACCTCGCGGCCCGTGGTGTCGCGGTAAAGGCGGGTGTAACCCCAAGAAGACCGGGCAAAGTCGGGCTGGTAGGCAAAACCGACCGTCGGGCGGACAGTGTGGCGCAGTCCATCGTAACGCCCCGCCCGGAAGGGGAAGAGGCCGTAGATCGTCGTGTTGAGGCTGACGGACGTGTTGTACTGGCGGAGGGCGAAAAAGCCACTCTGCGGCGTGCGCACCACGCGCCCGGTCGAGTCCACGCCCTGCCGCTCAGTTTCGAGGTACCAGTTCTCGCGGTAGTCGAACTGGGGCACGAGCGTGGCGCGGAACGGCCCCACGAGCGGCAGCCGGCTGAGCTGGATGGTGGCGTTGACGGGGACATTGTGGGTGGCCTGGAAGCGGTAGCCCGTGCCCGCCTGCCCCGTGGCGCGGCGGTATTTAGAGGGCGAAAAAAGCGCCTCGAACCAGTCGAACGAAGCGGCTTCCGGGTCGCCCTGCCGCACGAGGATGGAGTCTTCGAGGGGCTGGAAGGCAAACCGGTTCTGGAGGTTGCCCGAATAGCGGTACGAGACAGAGCCGAGAAGCGAGCGGTCGTCTCCGCCGCCGCGCCGCCGGAAGGGCCGCCGCTCGTTCTGCGAGAGCGTGAGGGTGGGCAGGGTCAGGCTCACCACTCCGCTCTGGAGCGTCTGCTGCTGCGCCAGCGCCAGGCCCAGCGAACGGCCCGCCTGCGGCCACCGGACGTTGTAGTTGATGCTACTCGACACGTTCTGCGTTACCCGGTCGTCGAGCAGGTTGGAGGCTGTGCGCAGGTAGTTCTGGGACGACAGGTTGACGTTGCCGTTGAGGTTCGCGCGCTGCCCGAACGTCTGGCTGTGCGTCCAGCGCACCGAGGTGGTCTGGTAGGAGAGGAAGTCGAGGTCGGTCGTTTCGCCGCTCCTGTTGCGGCCGTAGCTCACGTCCAGGTTGCCCGTGTAGAAGTAGCGGCGGCTGTAGCGGAAGGTGGGGCGCACCTCCCAGCTTCCCTTCGTCCAGAAGCCGCCGCGTAGCTGGAGGTCGGCAAAATCGCTCAGGGGCCAGTACCAGCCGAAGTCCTTGAGGTAGAAGCCGCGCTCGTCCTCGCCGTAGTCCGGGGCGAGCGGCCCGGCGCGGCGGCCCTCCACGTTGGGCAGCACGCCAAAAGGCAGCCAGAGCGGCGTGGGGATGTTGAACAGGAAAAGCTGGATGGGGCCGGTGTAAATCCACCTATCCTCGACCTTCATCTTGTCCGAGCGCAGCGAATACGACGGATCCTCGACGCACGGACACGTCGTGTAAACGCCGCCGCGCACGTAGAGCGTGCTGTCCCGGTCCACCTTGACGAGGCGGGCGCGCAGGAAGCCGTCGTCGAGGCGGGTCTGGGAGCCCTGAAAGCGCCCGCGCTCGGTGTTGAGGTTGTAGGAAATCGCTTCGCTCTCGAACTGCTCGCTGCCGCGCTTGAACGTCGGCGTGCCGACGGCCCCGGTATCGGTGGCGAGGGCCCACGCCCGCAACTCGTCGGCGTCGAGCAGGAGCTGGATGAAGTAGGCGTCGAGCGTCAGGTCGCCGTAAGTGATCCGTGCGTCGCCGGTGAGGGTAGCGGTGTCGCCAGCGGCTTCGTCGAAGACGAGCACGAGCGAATCGCGGGCGGCCAGCACGATGGGTTTGTCCTGCGCGCGCCCGGTGGCCTCCTGCGCCCGCGCCGGGAGGGCGCAGGCCAGGATCAGGTTAGCCCACAGCAGAAGACGCACGCTCATCCGCCACTTCGAAGATCAGGTGCGCGGCGCCGAGCATCGCCGCCTCGTTGCCCAGCGTTTCCTGGAGAATTTCCAGGCCGTCGCGCAGTCCCGTGAGAACGTAGCGCGGCAGCGTTTCGCGCGCAGGCTGGAGGATGTAGTCGCCTGCGGCCGAGATGCCGCCGCCTACGATGATCTTGCGGATGTCGAGCAGGTTGACGGCTGCGCCGAGCACGACGCCGAGCTTGTGCCCGCCCCACGCGAGGATGTCGCGTGCCGGGTCGTCGCCGGCCTGGGCGGCTTCGTGCAAGTGCCGGGGCGTGAGCCCTTCCAGGTCTTCACCCAGCATCTCGAAAAGGAGGCTGTCCGGGCGGGCGCGCAGCATTACGCGGGCGTGGTCGGTGAAAAAGCGGTTGCCGAGGTACGCCTCGATGGCCCCGCGCACGCCGGAGTTGGCCGCGGGGCCGTCGTAGTTGATACTCATGTGGCCCAACTCGCCCGCCGCGCCGTTCATGCCCCGGAAGATGCGGTTCTGAAAGATGATGGCACCGCCCACGCCCGTGCCCAGCGTCACCATGAGAAACGAGTCGAAGGGACGGCCCGCGCCGTAAAACGCCGACCCCAGCCCGGCCACGTTGGCGTCGTTCTCGACTACGACGGGCAGCACGCGGCCCAGCCGCTGCTGCACCGCTTCGGTCACGTTCACCACTTCCCAGCCGGGCAGGTTGGGCGGGTAGGACACCGTTGTCCGGGCCAGATTGAGCGAGCCGGGCGCGCCTACGCCCACGCCTTCGACGGCGTCGGCCCCGACCTCTTCCGACACCTCGCGCACGAGCGCGGCCACCACGTCGAGCACGTAGTCGGGACCCTGCTCGGCCTCGGTGAGGCGGCTGGCCTCGCGGACGATGCCCGTGCCCCGCCGGACGAGTGCGGCTTTGATGGACGTTCCGCCCAGATCTATTCCAACAGCAAACACGGGCTCAGTCCTTCTCGACAGGGTACACGGTTTCGCCAGGCCGCCGCATGCCGTACTGCTCGCGCGCTACGCGCTCGATCACCTCCGGGCTCTCGACGGATTGAAGCTGTGCCTGCAAGGCTTCGAGTTCTCTTTCGAGCCGGACGTTGTCGGCCTGCTTGGCGTTGAGTTCCATCGTCCAGCGGACGCGGCGCAGCAGGCTGTGGCTGTCGAAGAAACTCACCCAGAGACCCAGCAGCAACAGGGCACCGGCAAAGAGGCGGCGGCCGATGGGACGAGAAGCCTGTCTGGGCATAGTGCTGTGGGGAAAGCTGCGTAATGATACGGAAGCAAAACGTAGCGTGCTGCGCCCCTACTCAGAACCGGAAGGCGTCGAGGCCGGGGAAGTGCGCCGCTTCATCCAGTTCCTCCTCGATGCGCAAGAGCTGGTTGTACTTGGCGATGCGGTCGCTGCGGCTGGCCGAGCCTGTTTTGATCTGCCCGGCGTTGGTGGCTACGGCCAGGTCGGCAATCGTCGTGTCTTCGGTTTCGCCCGAGCGGTGGCTCACGACGGCCGTGTAGCCCGCCTTGTGCGCCATCTCGATGGCTTCGAGTGTTTCGGTGAGCGTGCCGATCTGGTTGACCTTGATGAGGATGCTGTTGGCCGTGCTTTCTTCGATGCCGCGCGCCAGCCGCTCCGGGTTGGTCACGAACAGGTCGTCGCCCACGAGTTGCACCTTGCCACCGAGCCTTTCTGTCATCAATCGCCAGCCTTCCCAGTCGTTTTCGGCCATGCCGTCTTCGATCGAGATGATGGGGTACTTCTCGACCCAGCCCGCCCAGTAGTCCACCATCTCCTCGGAGGAACGCTTGCGGTCAGGGTCGCTTTTCCAGAAGACGTAGCTGCCGTTGCGGTACATCTCGCTGGAGGCCGGGTCGAGGGCGATCCAGACGTTCTCGCCGGGCGCGTAGCCGGCCTGCTGGATGGCTTCGATGACGACCTCGATGGCTTCTTCGTTCGAGCCGAGGTTGGGGGCAAAGCCGCCTTCATCGCCCACGGCGGTGTTGAGGCCGCGCTTTTTGAGCACGCCCTTGAGCGTGTGGAAAATCTCGGTGCCCATGCGCAGCGCCTCAGCAAACGTCTCGGCTCCGGCCGGCATCACCATGAATTCCTGCATGTCCACGGTGTTGTCCGCGTGGTGGCCGCCGTTGAGGATGTTCATCATCGGCACGGGGAGCGTGCGGGCGTTGGGGCCGCCCAGGTAGCGGTAGAGCGGCAGCCCGGCGGTTTTCGCGGCGGCTTTGGCCACGGCGAGGGAGACGCCCAGGATGGCATTCGCGCCCAGCGTACCCTTGTTGGGCGTGCCGTCCATGTCGAGCATCACGTTGTCCACGATCACCTGCTCGAACACGCTGTAACCGACCAGTTCGGGGCCGATCTTGTCGTTGACGTTGTCCACAGCCTTCTGCACGCCTTTGCCCAGGTAGCGGTTTTTATCGCCATCGCGCAGTTCTACGGCCTCGTGCTCGCCCGTAGAGGCACCGCTGGGCACGGCGGCCCGGCCAATGGCGCCCTCGGCGGTTTCGACCTCGACCTCGACGGTCGGATTGCCGCGCGAGTCGAGGATTTCACGGGCGCGTACGTCGGTAATGAATGACATGGCAGAAAGGGGAAATAGGTGCAGGGGACGCGGGCAAAATCGGGGTGGAGCGCGCCCGGCACAAGCGGCAACAAAAAACCCCGGCAGTCTTCAAGACCACCGGGGTTTGGGTTCGATTCGCGGCAAAAACCTTACTTGATCGTCGTGCGCTCGCTGACGCCGCAGGCCGAGACGGTCACGCCCTGGCCTGGGCTCATGTTGCGGAAGAAGAGGTCTTCGCGCGAGGGGTAGGACGCGCGCATCCGGCCGATGCGCTCGTTGGCCTCGCTGGCGATGCTGGAGTCGCGCTCGCGGGCGCGGGCGTAGTAGTCGGTGGCGAGGTAGTACACCATGCGGCCTTCAAAGCTGCCGCTGCCGCACGCCGCCACCACGTCGCCGATGCCCAGGATGGCCCGTCCGAAGTTGGGGTCGATTTCGAGCGCCTGGCGGTACGAGTTGCGGGCCGCCCCCAGGTTACCCGCGCGGTGCTGGTACGCGCCGACGTTGAAGTAGAGGTCACGCTTCTCGTTGGGGTCGGTCGAGCTTTCGATGGCCTTGCGGAAGAGTTCGATGGCCCCGGCCTCGTCGCCCCGGTCGGCGCGGATGCCGGCCAGCACGCGGTACATGCGAACAGACGGGTTCTGCGCCAGGCGCGACAGGATCTGCGGCTCCATCTTCTCCATCATGGCCGTGTCGCGCAGCTTGATGGCCAGGTCGAGCACTTCGTTGAGGGCTTCCTCGTCGTTCGGGTTTTCAGCCAGCTGCTGCTGGTAGAAGGCGTACTTCTCTTCGTCGTTGGCGAAGAGCTGACCCATGAACCGGTTGACATAGCTGATCACCGTCGTGTCGGCGGCAAAGCGCTCCTTGACTTCTTTGGCGAAGCTGAGCGCACCCGCGCGGTCGTTGCGCTGGAGCAGGTCGGCAAAGAGGTACTGGATCGTATACGAGTCCGTGCTGTCCGGCTGCATCTGATAGGCCTCGCGGTAGAGTTCGGCCACCTCACCCTGGCGGTCGGGCAGCGACTCGGCGTTGGTCTGCAAAAAGCGCCCCTTCTCGATTCGGGCAAGCGCCTGGTTGACGGGGATGCCGCCCTGCTCCAGGACAGGCAGCATGGCGTCGTACGTGACGAGCACGGAGTCGAGGTAGGCCTTCTTGGTAGCCGCGTCCGTCGCCTCGTTCGCCATGTGCTCGTAGGCCTGCATCAGGCGGCGGAAGTTGGTGTCGCGGTTGCTGGGGTAGAGCGGCGCGCACGAGATGATCCAGCGCAGGTACGGCATCGCGTCCACGTACGCCTCGTTTTTGAACGACTCGTAGTAGAGCGAGTAGTTCATCGCCTTCGCCTGGTCGTCCACCTCGCCGCACGCAACGCTGAACATCTGCGCCTGGGAAGGAGCGGCTACGTAGAGGCCGAGCGCCGACAAGAGGAAGAGCTTCGAGAAGAGTGATTTCATCTGGTGAGGGGATGGATCCCGATGGGTGGATGGTCTGTGGGTTGAGACACGCGGGGTCTTAGCGGAGTTTCTGGCGCTCGAACCACCGTTCGCCGATATTTACAATCAGTCCGATGCGGTAGTAACGGTCTTGCACCAGCACGTTCTGCGCCTCGCCGCGCGTGCCTACTTCCAGATTCAGATCAAGCTGCGTGCCGGGTAGGAGCGTGGGCAGGCTAAGGCCTCCTGTAAGTGCATAGGTATCAAGCGTGTAGCCCGACACGGGATCCACGTAGCTACGGTCGTAGAGCGCCCCCAGGCGGTAGGCAATTCGGGTGAAATAGGGCCCAAACGGGCGGTTTCCAGCCGGTATTACCTCCGCTCCCGTGGAGAGCCGCACGCGGTCTGCCATGCGATTTTCGCCATCGGGCGCGTAGCCAGGGAAAGCGAAGTCGCTCTCGAACCGGGACCACGGCTCGTAGCGTCCGTCGGCCACGAACGTCCACCGACCGCCCACAGAATAGGACACTCCACCCGACAGCGCCAGCGGCAGCGTGGCCGACCCACGGGCCGAGGCACTGAGCGTGTCGCGGTCGAGGCTCTCGCCCAGCGTCTGCACGCGCCGCCCGGTCAGCTTTGCGGGCAGGGTGAGGGAGGCGCCAAAGCCCAGCGTGTTGCCCTCTGCACCGACGCCTGCAAAGAGGCCTTGCACGCCCACGCCACCCACGAAGCCGGAGAGCCGCGTCGAGTTGCTCAGCGTGGAGTTTTCGTAGCCACCCGTCTGGAACGTCGTCCGGCGGCCTTCCTCGACGAGGCCGAACAGGCCGCCCACCGTCGCGCCTACACGGATCTGCGGCGTGAGCGCGTAGCCCACACCGGCCTCGACGCGCTGCAGCCCGCCGCTGCCCTCGTACGAGACGTTGTAGCGCGCCGTGTCGCCCGTGACAGGGCTGATCACTTCGCCGGGCCGGCGCACCTGGTAGGAGACGCGGCTGTAGGGGGCGTACTGAAGCCCGACGCCGAGCTTGAAGTCGGTGATGGGGAAGGCAAGCTGCACCGCGCCCAGCCCGCCGTCCGACAGGCGCGTCTGCTCATCGTTGGCATCGGTGATCTCGATGCCTTCGAGAAAGCCGCCGAGGCTGAGGCGGGTGAGCACCTGGTT
>CBDUBO010000108.1:0-7129 GCA_965365405.1 uncultured Rhodothermales bacterium
CCGGCGCATCCCTACGGGCATCCCACCATCGGCTGGCGCTCGGACGTGGAGCACGTCACCGCCGAGGCGCTGCGCGGCTTCTACGACACCTACTACTGGCCCGACAACGCCACGGCGTCTGTCATCGGCGACTTCGACGCCCGGGCGGTGCTGGAAAAAGTGGACGCGCATTTCGGCGCCATCCCACCGGCTCCGCAGCCCGTGCCCGACGTGCACACCCGCGAGCCGGAGCAGCACGGCGAGCGGCGCGTCACGCTCCACCAGGCCGGGCAGATCGGCCACCTGATCGTCGGGTGGAAAATGCCGCCCGCGCGCGATCCCGACGCCGACGCGCTGGCCGTGCTCGAACTATTGCTCACCTATGGCAAGGCGAGCAGGTTGCACCGCGCCCTGGCCGACACCAGCCTGGTCACGTCCGTGAGCGGCTTCGTGAGCCGCCTGCGCGACCCCGGCCTGTTCTGCATCATCGCGCAGGTAGCACCCGGCCGCACCCACGCCGAGGTTGAAGAAGCCCTCTACGCCGCCCTCGACAAGGTTGTAGAAGAGGGCGTGCGCGAAGGCGAACTGGTGCGGGCGCGGGCCGTGCTCCGAGCACACGAGGCCTACGGGCGCGACGGGGCCTATGCCGCCGCCGCCGGCCTCAACGAAGCCATCGCCGCGGGCGACTGGAAGCTGTTCGCCACTGCCTTCGAGCGGCTCGGGCGCGTCCAGGCCGAGGACGTGCAGCGCGTGGCTGCGCGCTACCTGCGCGCTACTACGCGCACCGTGGGCCTGCACAAGGTGGAGGAGGCGCGATGATCGAAACCCCGACCTCAAGCCTGGGGCGCCGCGTCGTCCGCGCCGAAAACGAGGCCGCCGAAGTGTGGGCGCTGCCGCTCGGTGTGCCCGAAGTGGTGTCGTTCCGGGCCTCCATGCCCACCGATGCCGACCTCGCCGGCCCTGACCGTACCACGCAGCGCGCCGCGCTACGCCTGCTCGACCGCGGCGCGGCGCGCCTGGACCGCTTCGAAATCGCCGAGTGGCTCGAAGGGCGCGGTGCAGTGCTGAACTTCTTCAGCCGGGGCCCCCGGGCGGGCTTTTCTGGCCGCTGCCTGCGCGCTGACCTGCCCGACGTGCTGGCCCTCGCCGCCGAACTCCTCACCACGCCCCGCTTCGATGCGGAAGAGGTCGAGAAGGTGCGGCGCGAACTCGAAGGCAGCCTGCGCCAGGCTGCCACCGACACGGCCCACCTGGCCGAGGCCGCCCTGTCGCGCCATCTTTACGCGCCCGCACACCCCGGTTTCATTCCCGACCTGGGGCAGCGCCGGGCGGATGTAGAAGCGCTCACGCCCGAGGCGATCCTGCAATTCCACCGGCAGCGCGTGCTGGGCGGCAGGCTGCTGCTGGCCGTAGCGGGCGACCTGGAGGGCGTCGAGGTGGAGGCGCTGCTCGATCCTTTTGCCGGGTGGCAGGCCGGAGCGCGCCGCCATGCGCCGCCGCCGGTCGGCACGGCACCCGGTGAACGCGCCGACGTACCCGTGCCGGACAAGTCCAACTACGACGTGCGGCTGGGGCAGGGCGTGCCGCTCGTGCGCATCGACGCGGACTACCAGCCCCTGCGCGTGGGCCTCTACGCCCTCGGCGGCAACTTCTCGTCCCGGCTGATGCAGGAGGTGCGCGACCGGCAGGGCCTTACCTATGGCATCCGCGCCAGCCTGCAAAACGTCGAGAAAGACCAGCAGGGGCACTTCGAGGTGGGGGGCGGCTTCAGTCCCGCCGACCTGGAGCGTGGCCTGGACGCCACGCGCGCCGTAATCGCCGAATGGCACGAGGCTGGACTGGAGGAAGACGAACTCGCCCGTGTGCAGGAAACGCTTGTAGGCACCTACGACGTAGGCCTTTCAGCCACGGGGGGGCTGGCCGCCACCCTGCTGGCCCGCGCCGAGCAGGGCTTCACGCCCGCGTACCTCGACACCTACCGCGACGAAATCCGCGCTGTCACCACCGCCCAGGTGCAGCGCGCCGTGCAGCGCCTGTTAGATCCCGAAAAGCTTCTGGTGGTCACAAGCGGGCCGCCCCGCTAAGCCAGTGTTTCCCCGTACTTACACGTCACGGCTTCCTCACGTTCTTCCGGGCTCATTCGCAAAGTGGACTGAGTAGGAACGGCGAAAGAAGGGAGAATCTCTCTCTGATAAACGCCAAAACCACTTTGCGATATGAGTAACCGGCTTGACCTGATTACCAAGCACCTTGCCGATATGACGGCGGTGGAGAAGCACGTACTCGAAGCCGTCCAGCGCCAGCGCGAGAACGACACCGTCCGCAACCACATCGACGTCAACACGGCCCTCATCGAGGCCGAGCGCGTGCTCAACGAGCACGTCGATCACCTGACGCGGCTGTCGGAGGAATACGGCGGCGATAGCGAGAACCTGCTCAAAAAAGCCATCACGGCTGCCGCCGGCGTAGCCGCCGGACTGTACGACCAGGTGCGCACCGACACCATGACGCGGATGCTGCGCGACGACTACACGGCGTTCAGCCTCATCGCGATGAGCTACACGGCCATGCACAGCTTCGGCCTCGCCATCGGCGAGAAGAAGATCGCGGACGTGGCGCTCATGCACCTCAAGCACGTCACGCCCGTGCTTGTCGAAATCAGCAAGCTCGTCCCCATTACGACCGTACTGGAGACGGCCACCGACCACGACGGCTTCACCGTGGACGCGACCGTGGGTCCGCTGGCCGTTCAGAACACGCAGGCTGCCTGGGAGCGCGACGTGACCCAGAGCCTTGCATAAAGCACCCGGTGAGGGTGAGGGAGCGAGAGGGGCTGGCTGCCAGGTATGGCGGCCGGCCCTTCTCTGTTTGTCAGGGGTTGGAAATTGGCCCCTGGCGGTAGGAGATTGGGAAGCAGGAGTCAACTTCTAACCTCCAACCACCCCTCCATGCGCGCGTACCGCTGGACGCTCAACCTCAAGCTCGGGCTCGTGCTGTTCGCCGTGCTCATCGCCGCGGCGTCGCTGTTCTACACCAACCGCGTCGTGGAGCAGTTGCGCACGCGCGAGGCGTACCTCATCTCGCTCTGGGCCAGCGCGCTCGAAGAGTTGCCCCGCGCGCAGACTGCTTCGCTCAACCCGTACACCGATGAGTTGAGAGGGCTCGAAAGCCTGCTGGAAGTGTCCGACGTGCTGCCGGCCCCGTCGCGCGAGCGGTATGCCCAGGCCCTTCGCTGGGCGCAGTCGATGCCGTCGTCTTCCGAGGTCAACTTCATCACCGAGCAGTTTTTGCGGCCCAACCTGTTCCGCATTCCTGCTATCATCACCGACACGCTCGGCACGCCCATTACGTGGCGCGACGTGGGGCTCGACTCGACCCTCACGAGCCTATCGTCCCTCGCCGCGCTGCCCCCTGCGGACTCGGCAGCGGCCATGCAGCACCTGACGGCGTTGCTCAAACGCATGGACGCCATCCACACGCCCATTCCCGTCGAGGTGGACTTTCCCGGCGATCCGCCCCAGCAGCTTCGGCAGCAGCTCCACTACGGCGAGTCGAGCCTCGTGCAGGAGTTGCAACTGTTTCCGTTTGTTCAGCTGGCTTTCGTGTCGCTTTTCGTGCTGCTGGGCTATGTGAGCTTTTCCTACGTGCGCCGCAGCGAGCAGAAAGGGCTGTGGGCAGGCATGGCGAAAGAGGCGGCGCACCAACTGGGCACGCCGCTGTCGAGCCTGATGGGGTGGAACGAACTGCTCAGCGCTGAGCCCATGACACCGCTCCAGGCCGAGGCCGTTCGCGAGATCGAGGGCGACATCGTCCGGCTCCGGCGCGTGGCGGCGCGCTTCTCGGACATCGGCTCCGTGCCCAAGCTGGAGCCACACCGGCTCGCCACCCTCGTCGAGAACACCGCCGATTACATCCGCCGCCGCCTGCCCCAACTGGGCAAGCGCGTCACGCTGGGCGTGGATGTGGATCCGGCGCTGCGCGTGATGGCCAACCCGGAGCTTTTTGAGTGGGTAATCGAAAACCTGCTCAAAAATGCCCTCGACGCCATCGAAGGGACGGAGGGACACATTCAGGTGGTAGGGCGGGCCGAGGAGGGCTGGGCTGTGGTGGACGTGACGGACAATGGCAAGGGCATCGAGCGGCGCCATTTCCGCAACGTTTTCCGGCCCGGCTACAGCAGCAAGAAACGCGGCTGGGGGCTGGGGCTGAGCCTGGCACGCCGCATCGTGGAGGATTACCACGGCGGGCGGTTGCGCCTGCACGCCTCGCGTACCGGTCCCGACAGTGGCACCACGTTTCGCATCCAGCTCAAAGAAATCTGATCCTGCCCCGCGCCGCCAGAGCCTACGGGCGGATGCGGCGCGCCAACGTGCGGTCTATGCCCGGTGTGACGGCCAGGAACAGGTCGTCGCGCTTGCGCCACAGGAGCACCTGCGTGCCGTCAATGTCGTGCAGTTCGAAGTGCGTGTCGTCCTCGAGCTGTTCCAGCACGTCGGGTTCGAGCGCGATGCGCCCGCCCGCCTGGTCGAGCAGGCTGTAGTTGAGCGCGTAAAGGACGAGCCGGGTGGAGTCCGCGCCTGTGTACCGAAAGACGGGCAGGGATACGCCTGTTGCCACCTCGGCCAGCCCCGCGCCCTCCAGCCGCGCCCCTTCAATGCGGGGAAGCGAAAGCTGCCAGCCCGCGTGGTTTTCGACAAACGCCTCGGCCTGCGCCACGTCGCTGGTTTCGAGCGTGACGGATGCTTCGGAGGCCTGCTGCGCTGCCAGCACGATCAGGTTCGACTCTTCCTCTGTCGGGGTGCGTTGCAGCAGCAGGTATGCCGCGATGGCGAGGGCAAAGACGAGCAGGGCAAGGTAGCCGGTGCGGATCCAGCGCTGGAACGGGTCGGGTGGGGACAGGTCGGGTCCGGGCTCGGAAAGAGGGGCGGGCGGCGCGATCTGCGGGCGCAGCGTAGGGGGCAGGGGCGCGAGCTCGTCCTGCAACGCCACGGCGATGCCGCTGCGCAGGCGCTCGGGCGTGAGCGCCTCGTCGAGCATCTGTCGTTCGTGTTCCGACACTGCCCCCAGCACGCGGGTGCGTAGCGTGGCGCGTGCGGCTTCGTAGTGTGCACAGGCGTCGGCAACAGCCATTTCCAGCACCTGCGCGGCCTCGTCGCAGGGCAACCCCTCCACGTCGCAGAGCAGCAGCAAGAGGCGGTCGGACGTGTCGAGCGAGACGAGGGCAGGAGGGAGGTGGAGATCGACGAGGCGGGCAGCATGGCGCTCGCGGCTGGAGGCGAGGTCGTCAGGCGCCTCGTGCGGGCGCAGGCTGTCGGGCACCAGGGTGGGCAGTTCGCCCCGCTCCTCACGGCGCACGTCCAGCAGCAAGCGGTAGAGGTAGAGGCGAAGGGCATCGCCTTCAGGCAGGAGTGCGCCTTCGTCGAGGGCCCGCTGGTACGTGGCGCGCACCAGGCGCGTGGCCGCGGCCGGGTCGGGCGTGACGAGCTGGGCAAAGGCATAGACCCGCGCCAGGTGCTTGAGGAGCGTTTCGGACGGTGCCTGGTTCATGCCGGCGGGGTAAAGACGAGCGTGATGGGTGCGCCGCGGTGAATGTCGAGCAGTTCGGAAGCGTTGCCCCCGTTGACGGCTACTTCCAGCAGGCCCGCGCTGCCGTAGAGCAAGACGGGCTCGCCGCTGGGCACCTCGGCGTAAGTCGGGCGCAGCGCGGTGATGGCGGCGCTGCCCACGTAGCCGCGCACGCCCCGCCCGTCGCGGTGCCCATCCACGTCCGCACGCCGCACGTTGGTGATGCAGTTGCCGTAGTGATCCACGTGGAGGATGAGGCCGCGCACGCCCTCAGCGTCCACGATGGGCAGGGGCCAGCGCAAAGGCCGCAGGTCGGGCAGGGGCGTGCCGAGTGCCTGTAGGGGATAGCCGCGCGCCAGGTGCGCCGCCACCGGGGCGAACACGTCGCGCCCGTGGAAGGTGGCAGCCGGCTCGGGGACGCGCCAGTACTCGGGTTGGTCGAGCACGACGGCTTCTTCCACGTGATGCTCGCCCAGCACGAGCGCGAAGAGCCCGTTGTCCGGGCCCACAAAAAAGTGTCCGTCGGCCTGGACAGCCACGGCGCGGCGGGCCGTGCCCACGCCGGGATCGACGACGGCCAGGTGAATGGTGCCGGGCGGAAAAAAGGGGTACGCTTCCCGCAGCACGAACGCCGCGTGCATCACGTCCTGCGGCGGCACCTGGTGCGTCACGTCCACCAGCCGCACGTCTGGGGCAATGCCCAGCATCACCCCTTTCATGGCCGCCACGTACGGGTCGCGCAGGCCGAAATCGGTGGTCAGGGTGATGAGGGACATGGTTGGGAAAAGGGGAGGGCGGAAGGTAACATTGCCGCCCTGCTACGCGCCGGGCGCGGTTGCGAACTTCGTCAGAGGAGGTCTTTTCATAACTTTCGGCAATTGTTGAAACTCGCACCCCCTTATGGACTCCCCCGAAGCCTGGTCTTCCTTTCGCGCGCCGCACCGCGAGGCCATGGAACGTTTTATCGTGTTCTGGGGCGACATGGCGTCCAGTTGGGGTATCAACCGGACGATGGCGCAGATTCACGCCCTGCTGCTGTGTAGCGACGATCCGCTCGACACCGACACCATCATGCAGCGCCTGCGCATCAGCCGGGGCAATGCCAACATGAACCTGCGCTCCCTCGTCGGCTGGAATCTCATCCGCAAGATGCACCTGCCGGGAGAGCGCAAGGATTATTACGCGGCGGAGAAAGACGTGTGGGAGATCACCGCGCAGGTGCTGCGCGAGCGCGAGCGGCGCGAAATCCAGCCCGTGCTGCACCAGATCGAGGCGTGCCGGGCGCAGCTCCGCGCGGGCGCGTCCCTCAACGAATCCGAAAAACGTTTCGACGAGCGGCTCGGGCAGTTCATAGACCTCATGCGCATGTTCGAGACCGTCATGCGCGCCATCCTGCCGCTCGTGCAGAGCGGCAACACGGATGCCATCCGGCTGCTGCTGGGAGCCGTGCAGCAGGCCCTCCCCGCCGAAACCCGACCTTGAAATGACGCCACACGATCTGGGGCGGCAGGGTGAAAACCTGGCCGCGATTTTCCTCGAAGGGCTGGGCTATCAGGTGCTCGAACGCCAGTACCGCTTCGAGCGG
>CBDUBO010000109.1:0-7097 GCA_965365405.1 uncultured Rhodothermales bacterium
CCGTCGCCGTCACGAAAGGCGCGGCGTACGACGTGCCGCTGCCGTAGTACCAGATTCCACCCGGACCGCCGATGACGACGCGCGCCCCGGGGGCGAGAATGTCCACGCCTTCGCGTGCCGAGAAGGACGCGTAGCGCATGTCCTCGTCGGATGCCCCGACGGCGATGACGCCGGGCAGGTTGGCCGGAAACGCCGCCGGCTTGTGGGCGACCCCGCCGGCATAGTTGCCAGCCGCCGCCACGACGATCACGTTGGCAGCTACGGCTTCCTGAATGGCTGCCTCGACGAGGGGCGAATACCCCATGCGCAGGCTCAGGTTGATCACATCCACCTCCGCCTCTACGGCCAGCCGGATAGCCCGCGCCACGTACACGCTCACCGGCCCGAAGTCGCCCACGTTGTAGGAAATGATCTGTGGACGGGTGCTCTGGAAGAGGGGGGCGTTGGCGTAGCAACCCTCTCCGCCCCAGTTGCCTACCATGCCCACGATGCCGTCGCCATCGTGACTGCGGTCAGCCAGGAGCGAGAGCAGACCCAGTCCGTGCACCACGGGCCGGCCCGTAGTGGGCGCCACCTGCACGTGCTCGATCTCGACGCCGTCTATGGCCGCGCTGCCGCGCTCGCCCGCGCCCACACCGCTGTCAATCACGGCGATGCGAACGCGCTTCCGAGCCAGCGCCGGATGCCACTGCGCGAGGGCGATGCGTGTCGTGCGCAGGCCCCACTGCTCCCAGTAGAGCGGGTCGTTGGGGAAAGGCAGCGGCCGCTGCGCTGTTTTGGCGAGGTCGTACACCGGCTCGTCGAACGTGCCGCTGCTGACGACCTCAAGCATCTGGAAGTATTCGTAGAGCGGATAACCGTTCAGCGAATCATTGACGAGCGCGTGAAAGAACGGATCTACGTTTGCCGGACTGCTCAGCGTGAGCAGCGTCGCGCCCAGCGTCGGGTCCGTCTCGACGGTGAGGCCGAAGCGCTGCGCGAGGTGGTCAATCACGCTCTCGTATCCGCCCACGATGATGACCGGACGCGTGGTTGAGCCACCGCTGCCGCCCGTCGAGTTGCCGTCGCCCCCGGTGCTGTCCGCCGCCTGGTATCCGCCCACGATGATGACCGGACGCGTGGTCGAGCCGCCGCTGCCGCCCGTCGAGTTGCCGTCGCGCTTGGTGCTGTCGGCGGCTTCGTAGTGGTTGCCCACGTTGTCTCCCACGTACCACGTGGCCGATCCGGCCTTGCTGCTCGCGCGCGTGAGTTGCTGCGGCGCAAAGCCCGTGTTGCTGATGATGACCTGCCCCTGCTGCACCTGGACAGACACCTGCGCCTGTAGCGCGGGCGTTAGCGCAACAGAGAGGGCACAGAGCACGGTGCAACAGGCTATCCGGCTGCGGTAGCGTTCGGTGTTCATGGCTGGAGGGGGGATGGAGAAAGGAGACAGCGAGCGTCAGGCGTCAGAGGGGGTCCCCGCTGAGCGAGAAGGCAGCCCAGTAGTAGGGGTGCGCAAGGTCGGGGTCGTGGATGAAGGCGCGCTGCACCTGCGCCAGCGCCGTTGCCTTGGCCTCTGCATCCAGGAGGGCGTTGTAGAAGCGCGAAACGAGGGTGCTGCTGACCCGGTCGCTGATGGGCCACAGGCTCGCCATCACCGAGGGGGCACCCGCGGCCAGAAAAGCCTGGTTGAGGCTCACCCACTCGTCCCCTGGCGGCACGTCGGACTGCGTGCCACTGCCGAGCGCGGTTTCGCATGCGCTGAGCACCACCAGGTAGGGGCGGTCGAGCCCGATCTGGCCCACTTCGGCCACGCTGAGTTCGCCTCCGTGCAGTTCAAGCGCCGAGGCCCAGGGCGCGCGGGCGTTGAAACGCCCGTGCGTAGCCACGTGCAGGATGTCGGCTTCGGGCGCCAGCAGGCGCAGGTTTTCTTCCGTCGCCTGTGCGCCCACGAGCGCGTCCACCCGGATGGCCTTGATGTCGGCCAGGGCACGCACCTCGCGCCGCGCACCCGGCAGCTGCCCTTCCGGATCGGCAACGGCCACGACACGCCGCCAGCGCCCCCGCGTCTCGGCACCACGGGCGCGTGTCAGGCAGAAGATGCTGGCCGAGGGAACGGTGGAGAGCGAAAAGCGCTCGACGAGAAAGCGGTCGTTGCTGTCGCGCAGCGCGGCAAAGGGCAGGTAGTGCAGTTCGGCCTCGGGCACGATGTTGAGGTGCTGCACGCCAGCCGGCAGCACCGCGATCACGGGGGCCATCAGGCGAGCGTAGAGCTGGCGGCTGGTGCTTTCCCATCCACGCCCCGGCCGACCGCCGGACGTGCTGATCTGGTCGCGGAACACGGCCACGCCGCGCCGCAACTCGGAGGCTCCGCCTGGCAGCGACACCATCTGCACTTGCGTGGCGGTGATGACGAAGGCCCGCACGTCGTCGCGCCGCTCCTCCTGGCGCGACGCGCCGAGGGTGTAGAGCACGAGCGCCTCGTCGGGCCGCAGCGCCTGCTGCACCGCCTGCACCTCGACGGGACGGGCAAGCGCAGCGTAAACGCCTTCAGGAGCGAGGCCCGCGAGCGAAGTACGGTAGAGCGAATCGGCGCGGCCAAACTCGCGGCGTAGCTGGGAGGCCCGCACCTGATCCCCGTGTGTGGGCGTGGCGGTGGCGTAGAGTTCTTCAAGTCCGCTGCTCAGCGCCTGCTGACGCCGCCGGGCTTCCACCAAGCGCATCTCCGGGCTGCGGGCGTCATAGTCGCGCCCTTCGAGGGTGGACGTGAACAGGTCGGCCAGGCCCCGGCTGCGCACGCGCTCGGCATAGTGGAACGCCTCGGCGGTACGGCCCTGCTCGTCGAGAAACGAGACGAAGTTCTTGTAGACGAGCACCTTGTCCTGGATAAAGGTGGCACGCCGCGCGGTGTCGTGCAGGTTGTCGCGCAGCGCCTCGACCAGCGCGATGGCGCCGCGGAAGGCGCGTTCGGCCTCGCCCCGCTGCCCCAGCCGCCACGCGCTCAGCGCGATGCCGTGCAACTGATGCCACTGGTAGGCGGACATCTCCAGCTTTTCGGTGAGCGCGAGCGCGTTCTCGAAAGCCGCCTTGGCCTCAGCGTACGCGCCGGTTTCGTACAGATACGCAGCCTCGGCGGAGGCCACGAAAAAGGCGGCCTGCGGCTGCTCGTCGGCACGGGCCAGCGCTGCCTTCGCCTCCCGGAGCGACTGCTGGGCGGCGCGGTAATCGCCCAGGCTCAGGTACGCCCACAGGGCGTTGACGTGCAGCGTGGCGCGCTGCGCCGGGTCGTTGCCGGCGTGGCGAAGGCCGAGGGCGAAGAGTTCGAGCGCGCGGGTGTAGTTGCCGTGGGTGTGGTAGAGGCGCCCCAACCCTTCATACACGCGGGCGTCGCCCGGCGCATCCTTCAACGCCTGCTCCAGATAAGCGGCTGCCGAGGCGGCATCCTTCAGGTCCAGCATTGCCTGCCCCATACGGGTGGTGGCTTCCTGGAAGCGGGCGCGGTTGCCCTGCTCACGAGCCATCTGCGCCGCCGTTCGGTAGTGTGCAACGGCCTGATCCATGTTGCCCGTAGCGGCCTCGGTATCGCCCAGCACCAGGCGCGCCGCCACGGCTGCGTCGCTGAGTCCGTAGTGGGTAGCCTGCTCCAGCGCCCCGACGCCGATGGCGCGGGCATCAGCATGGCGGCCCATGCGGTGGTAGAGCTGCGCGAGCGACACGCTGGCCTGCACTTCTTCGAGAACCATGCCCTGCTGCACGGCGCGGGCGCGGGCGTCGAGCAGGGTGGCGCGGGCATCCGAAAAGCGGAACAGCGCCCATTCCACGGTGCCGCGCAGCGCCCGCACCTGCACGTCCAGCCGCGCCGCGTCGGCAGGGGCTGCGGCCTGGGCCGAGTCGAGGAGGACGAGGGCCTGGTCGTAGCGAAGCTGCTGGGCGCGCAGCATTCCCAGGCGGTACAGGTTCAGGGCCACGCCTTCGGCGCTGGCAAGCTGCCGACTCTGTGCCAGCGCATCGGTGAGCAGGCGCTCGGCGCGGTCGAGGTCGGTACCGCGCTGGAGCAGAGCCACGGCGAGGTTTCCGCGCAGCACGAGCAGTCCTTCGTAGTCGTAGCGCGCCTCGGCAGCCGCGATGCCGCGCAGAAGCGTTTCTTCCAGCTTGTCGCTGCGGCCCGTCACGAAGTAGACGCGGCCCAGTTCACGCAGCACCTCGGGTTCCGGAGTGGACTGCTGCGCCGACGCGAGCAGCAGCCTTTCGGCGGCTGCCCAGTCGTTGCCGGCAATGGCGAGCAGCGCCAGCCCGAACGCCGGGGCCACCCGCGCTGAGTCCTCGGCCAGCATCGCTTGCCACCGCGCGCGCATCGCGTTCTCACCCAGCGCTCCGCCTCCGTGCTCGACGGTGAGCCGCACGAGGGCCGGCTCCAGCATGGGATCTTGCGCGAGGGCGGCCCAGCGCGTGGCAGCCTGGCCGTCGGCGTCGAGCAGCGCGAGGGCGGCCTGCTGGTACTGTGCCGTCTGCGCGTCGGGCGGGCGGACGGTGCGGAAGGTTTCTTCGCACAGCGTCCGGTGCGTTTCGCCGCACGCACGGGCCAGGCGCAGGTAGAGCGGTTTGAGTTGGGGATAGCGGTAGAGCAATTCGACGCCCTCCTCCACCGCACCGCCAGATCCGTTGAGCGCAGACACCCAGCCCCAGTAGGCACGGTAGGCGCGCGGCATGCCTTCGTAGGCCTGCGCCGGTTCGTTGTGCAGCGCGGTGAGGGCAACGGCTGACAGGAGCAGCGCAAGCAGCGCCACAGCGAGAAAACGCATGGGTCGAGCCATCGGAGAGGGGGTGGTGCCCAGAAGAGGAATCGGCGGAGGAAGGGGAGCGCTTTATAGCGTAGTACGCGCCCTCTGCCGGTTTTAGGGACCACCCCGAAAATTTTCCCCCCTTTACCTCACCTTTCGCCTTCTGCGGGTGCGGCGGCGACGTAGGGCAGCAGCCAGGTGTAGCCCTGCTGCGCCAGCGTCCGTGCTTCCAGTGGCCCACGCGCAGCAGCCGCTGCCCCCCCGCCCAGGTGCTCGACGTGCACGCTGGCGGGCACGCCGGCCGCGTGCCAGGCCGCCGCATCGGGGCCGGCCCCCAGTACCAGCACCGCGTGCACCTGCGCCAGCGGCCACAGGGGTCGGCGGCGGTAAGCCTCCAGGGCATCGGCGGACTGCCCCCCTACAGGCATCAGCAGCACGACGGTGCGCGTGGGGAAGCGGTAGTAGCGGCTCAGTTCAGCATAAACCCGCGCCAGCTCCACCCACGCTGCCGGGGCCGCACGGTCGGGCTGGCCAGGTTGCAGCGCCGCGTACACGAGCACGGCTTCCGAGGCGGCGAACGGGTCGTGCCCGGCTACCAGGCCTGCCACGAGCGGGCGCTCGGCCAGTGCCGGATCGGCGGCGGCGGGCCAGAAGTGCATCCGGTACCGGGCGGCACCGGGCTGCACACCCACCCTGCGCAGGCGCTCGGCCAGGTAGTCGGCCACCCGGCTGGCGCGCTGGGCGGCGCTGGGCGTCTGCGCGGCGCGCTCCAATACGGACTCGGCCGACGCGAGCGTGCGCAATGTGCGGCCCACTTCGTCGTCGCGCCAGAGGGGCGTAGCGGGGGTGCTGCGCACCTCCTCGGTGCGGGGCTGCCCTATGCATCCAGCCCCAACGGTCAGCAGCGCCAGTGACCAGAGCAGAAGGGGACGGGCGCGACGCGGTAGCGGGTGGATCATCGGCAGCGGTGGACAGGTACGTACGGCGCGTTGCGGCACTGCGCAGCGGTGCTGCCCTACGCCCTGGACGGTCGCTATGTTTTTCAGCCTCTACCCTCACGCGCGCCGACTGCTGGCTACGCTGGAGCGCCTGCTGCTTTTTGCCCTCCTGGGCACGGGGCTGGCCGCCGGGCTTTTCACCCTACTCTTTCTGCTGCGGCAGACCACGCCGCGGGGCTGGCTCCTCGCGCTGATGGGCGCACTGCTGCTGGTGCTGCGCGCCGTGCAGGCTTACCAGGCACGCCGCCGCGCACAGCGGGTAGCCCTCGAAGCGCACCTGCTCCAACAGCCCCTCGAACCGCAGACGCTGGCGGCCTGCCTCCAGCGTGACGACCACCTGTGGACGCGCAGCATTCTCCTCCAGGCCCTGCGCACGGCGGCCCGGCAGCCCTCACCCGGACGCCTTCGATCCGACGAGCACCTGCGGCAGCTCCACACCCTCTTCAGTACGCACGTGGGCCCGCTGCGGCCGCCGCTGCTGCGCCCCAACCTGCTGCTGCTGGCCGCGCTCGTCGCGCTGTGGACGCTGGACGCCGCGCCGGGCGCGCTGCCGCTGCGGTGGGGTGTCGGTCTGGCGGCCCTGCTGCTCGTGGTCGAGCTGGTAGAGGCCCGCCTGACGTGGCGTGCCCAGGACGCTGCCGACAGTCTTGCCCTCGGCCTGAGCGGCTGGATGCTCGATCACCCCGGCGAGGCCGTCGTCGTACCCGAGAAGCACGCTTACCACCACAAACGCCTCTACCTCGACCGCCCGTGGGTGGAGGTATAGGGAAGGGCAAACGACGCGTGTCGAGTGCCGAATGAGAACATCACTCGACACTCGACACGCGCCATCTGATACTTACCGGAGGCTGGGCTTGGGCGTGGCTGGCTGCCCGGAGCGCTCGCGCAGACGCTGCTGCTCCTCGCGGAACTGGCGGAGCAGTTCGCCATCCGGGCGCTGGCTGCGGCGCGAGCGGTCGGCAACGGAGTCGAGTACGTTGGCCTGGAGCACGATCATCAGTTCGCGCTGCGTGTTGATGCGCTGCTCGTAGCCGAACAGGTAGCGGAGCCCGAAAAACCAGCCTGGCAGGTCTTTGAGGACGGGAATGCCGCGCCGCACGAGGGTTTCGTCGGTCGAGTACAGCCCGGCGATGATGGTCTGCTCGCCGTCGAGCAGCAGAATCTTCGTTTCGGAGCGGTTGCGGTCGATGATGGGCACGCCGCCGGACGTGGCCCGCCCACCCGATTTCTCCACGATCACGTCGAGGTGGATGAAGTCCACGAGCGGCGCGCCCTCTTCGTCCGAAATCGGCTCGGTGATCAGCGTCGGCGTCACCTTGACGATGGTGCCCGTCTGCAC
>CBDUBO010000110.1:0-7092 GCA_965365405.1 uncultured Rhodothermales bacterium
CAGCCGCTACGCCCGCCGCATCGTCCTGCTCTACGACGCCGACGCCGCCGGGGCCGGGGCCGCCGCGCGCGGCATCGACACCATTTTGGAGCACTGGCGCGTCGAGGAAAGCGAAGTGCAGCGGGCGCTCAGCGAAGGATTCGCTGTGTACGCCGTGATGCTGCCGCAGGGCGAAGACCCCGACTCGTACGTGCGCCGGGAGGGCAGCGAAGCGTTCAAGGCGTACGTGCGCAAGCATCGGCAGGACTTCGTCACGTTCCGCTACACCCTTGCCCGGATCGCGGGCGAGCTGGACACGCCTGAAGGCACGGTGGCCGCGCAGCAGGCCGCGCTCCACTCCATCGCGCTGTTGCCCAGCCCCCTGTTGCGGGAGCAGTACCTGCGCCGCGCCGCCGAAACGTTCGGCGTGCCCGACATCCACCTGCACGAAGCCTTTTCCGCCCTGCTGCGCGACAAACAGCGCCGCGAGACGCGCGAAAATCGCTTTGCTGCCCGCCGCCCTGCCGAGCCGGAGCCCGCGCCTGCCGAGGTGGAAGGCGCCGCCTTCGCCGTGGCCCCGCCCGCGCACGCGCTGCCCGAAGAACAGGTGCTGCTGCGCGTGATGCTCGAACGCGGCGGCGAGATGGTAGCCTTCGTGCTCAGCCACATGGGACTCGACGAGTTCACCGAAGGCCCCCCCCGCGAGATGGTGGAGAAAATGCTCGAACAGTACGAGCAGGGCCGTATGGACGCGGGCGCCTTTCTATCGGGCGCTGAGGGGCCGGCCCTGCAACGCCTCGCCACCGACGTGCTCGCCGACGTGCACACGCTTTCGGAGAACTGGGAGCGCAAGCGCAACATCGTCGTCCCCGGCCTCAACGAAGACGCTCGCGAAGCTGTGGCCAGCGCCATGACGCTGCTCAAACTCGACCGGGTGGACGCGGCCATCGAAGCGCAGCGCCGCGCCGTCCACAGCGCCGAGCAGGACGGCGCCGACCCCACTGAAGCCCTGCACCGCTTTACGCGCCTGCAGCAGTTGCGCAAAAGCATCGAGGCACGGGCGTTTCTGGCGGTGGAGTAGGGGAGGTACTGCGTCGGTCAGGAAGCAGACATCTGCGTCAAGCTGTCCTTACGCAACACGAAGTGAGCAACGCGAGCGCTCCACGCAACTTCCCTGACGCCGGCTCCGTAGGGCGGCGGGGTGCGAAAAAACTGGCACCCTTGCTTGCATCTCCCGACAGGCTGCCATAGGTTAGAGGGGGTGCTAATATTTTAGCATCTCGCATCTGAACCTTCTGACTATTCAGAGATCCATGGCCCGAACCCCACATCTCGACCTGAGCCGCCGCGAGCGGCAAATCATGCTCGTCATCTACGAACGCGGCCCGCAGACGGCCCAGGAGGTCATGCAGCACCTGCCCGACCCGCCCTCGTACAGTGCCGTCCGCACGATGCTGCGCGTGCTCGAAGAGAAGGGGCATCTTTCGCACGCGCAGGACGGGCCACGGTACGTCTATTCGGCCGTGCAGCCGCGCGACCAGGCCTCGCAGGGGGCACTCAAGCAGATGGTGCGCACCTTTTTCGACAACTCGACCGAACAGGCGATGGCGGCGCTTCTCGATATGGGCGGGCCTAACCTTACACCCGACGCGCTCGACCGCCTCGAACAACTCATCCACGACGCCCGGCAGGAGGGCCGGTAACCATGGACGCCTTTATCCATTCGCTTACGACGTTTGTTCAGAATCCGGATGTGCAGCGGGCGCTGGTGCTGATCGGGCTCAAGTCGGCCCTCATTCTCCTGCTTGCCGGGGGCGTGGCCTTTGCGCTGCGCGAGGCTTCCGCCGCCCGCCGCCACCTCATCTGGACGATGGCGCTGGCCGGCGTGCTGCTGCTGCCCGTCCTCGAAATGGCGTTGCCCGCGTGGCGCGTAGCTCTGATGGAGGCGGACGCCCCGGTTTTCGTGTCGGTGCCACCCGTACCGCCTGCGCCGCCTGTGCCCGAAGCGATTGACATGACGGGACACGGCTTCGAACTAGGAGACATCGAATTTGCTGAACCCGCGCCGGTCGTCGTTTTAGACGGGCCACTGGCGTACGAGATGGCGGCTCAGAGCACGCGCTCACCGCTCGTGTGGCTGGCCGCGCTGTGGGTGGTAGGCCTGATGAGCGTGGGGCTCTACTACCTCGTCGGGCTGATGCGCCTGAACGGGTGGACGGGCAAGGCCGAGCCGGTCGAAGACGGCCGCGTGCGGGCCCTGGCCCGCGACGTGATGTGGGAGCTGGACGTGGCGCGCGAAGTGGCGCTGCGCTGGACGGACGACGCCGTGACGCCGCTGACGTTTGGCGTGCTCAAGCCCGTCGTGCTGCTGCCCCGTGCTTCGCAGGACTGGGACGACGAGCGTCTGCGCGTGGTGCTGCTCCACGAATTCGCCCACATCAGAAGGCTCGACGCGCTCACGCAGACGGTGGCACAGGTGGCGTGCGCGCTTTTCTGGTTCAACCCGCTCGTGTGGTGGGGGGCGCACCGGCTTCGCGTGGAGCGTGAGCGCGCCTGCGACGATTACGTGCTGGCACGCGGCACGCGGGCCTCGGCGTACGCCGCCCACCTGCTCGACATCGCCCGCAGTCTGCGCAGCCGCGCCCCTATCGGGGCCGTTTCGATGGCGCACCGGGGCGAACTCGAAGGTCGCCTGCTGGCGATTCTCGAACCTGCCCAGCGCCGGGAAATCCTGAACCGCGCCATGACGGTCGCCGCAGGCGTCCTGTTCGCTGCGGTGCTGCTGCCCCTCGCTGCCTTCAAGCCGTGGGACGTGCAGGCGCAGTCCCTTACCACCGTTTACCACGCGCCGCTGCCGGCGCTTGCACCCGAAGCGCCTTTCGCACCTGAAATCGAGTTTGCTGACGAAGTGGGGATGGACGAGCTGTTCGACGAAGCGATGGCCGATGTGCACCGCGCGCAGGGAGGAGACGAAACCATCCGGCGCACGTTCTCGGTGCAGCCCGGCGGTCGCATCGAAGTCAACACCGACGTGGGCAGCATCACCGTGGAGACGGGGCGCAGCAACGAGGTCGAGGTCGAAGTCGAGCACAACCTGGACGACTTCGAGGTGCGCTTCGACCAGAGCGGCAACACCGTCCGCGTGCGCGGCGATAGGGAGCGGCAGCGCAACTGGGGCCGCAACCAGAAGGCGCGCTTCGTTATCCGCGTGCCCAGCCGTTTCAACGCCAAGCTCGAAACCTCCGGGGGTTCGATCTCGGTGGGTGACCTCGAAGGCACAGTGGACGTAAACACGAGCGGCGGCAGCCTCACCTTCGGGCGCATCAAAGGCAAGGTGCGCGGCCACACCGCGGGCGGCTCCATCCAGCTGGCTGGCACCACGGGCGACGTGGAGGTGGAAACCTCGGGCGGCTCGATCCGGCTCGGCGACGTGGGCGGCACCGTTCGTGCCGAAACCTCTGGAGGCTCCATCACCATCGAAGAAGTAGGCGGCGACGTGATCGCTGAAACGTCCGGTGGGTCGGTAAGCGCCACCATCACGCGGCAGCCGCGCGGGCAGTGCAAGCTCGAAACGTCGGGCGGCTCCATTCGCGTCAACCTCGCCAGCGGTCTCGACCTCGACCTCGACGCCGAAACGTCCGGCGGGCGCGTCGTTTCGGACTTCCATCCCGAGCACCGCCGCGACCGTAGGGGTTGGGGCAGCGATCGGTTGCAGGCCAAAATTGGGCGGGGCGGCCCGCCGCTGCGGCTGCGCACGTCGGCAGGCTCCATCCACATCAACCGCGTGGACGGGCGCAGCTCGCAGGCCCGCCCGGCACCCGCCACCGCTCCGGGATTTGCGTACTCCTATTCCTATACCTCGCAGATGCAGCGAGACATGGAACGGACGCAGCGCGAGGTGCAGCGTGAACTGGAGCAGGCGCAGCGCGAGACGCAGCGTGAACTGGAACAGGCGCAGCGCGACGCGGAACGCGCCCAGAACGTGGCCCAGCGAAACGCAGAACGCCGTTTGGAGCAGCAGGCCGCCGAGATGGGCGTGAACATAGCCGAAATCGTCAACATGGCACTCGACGAAGCTTTCCAGGCCCTCGAACACATCGACTGGGAGGAGACGATGAGCAGCGCGTTGAGCGACCTGAGTGACGAAGAGTTGGCCGAGCTTCAACAGTCGCTCGAAGAAGCCCGCGCCGACCTGCGCGACGCCCAGCGCGACATGGCCGAAGTGCACCTCAACAAGCGCGAGGCGCAGCGCGAGGTGGAAAAGGCGCTGCGGGAGTCCGAGGCGGCCCTCCAGCGGGCGCAGCGCGAGCGCGAGCTGCGCCGCCGCAACGGTAAAGGCCCCAAGTGAGAAAAAAACCGCACCCGCTGTAACCCAGCCGCGTGCCGTTCGTCCTCTGCCCATGAAGCCCCGACCGGGGCGTGCGCCCGGTCGGGGCTTCGGTGCTTCTCGGTATGCTAAAAAAATAGCACATCACCCCATCTCCCACTTCCCATGCAACGCCTTCTCATCCTTCTGCTGCTGGTTTTCTGCGCGGGCACCGCTACCGCCGCTCAGGGCCCTGACACCCCCACGCTACCTGACGGGGCCACCGACGTGACCGCGCCCCTGGCGGCGGTGCAGGTGGACACGCCTCCCACCGTGGACGGCAAGCTGGACGAGGCGGCCTGGGCCTCAGCCCCCGCCATCGGCGGCCTCACGCAGCGCTTCCCGGACGAGGGTAAGCCGGCTTCGCAGCGCACGGAAGTACGCCTGCTCTACACCTCCGACGCGCTCTACGTGGGCGCTCGTCTCTACGACACCGCCCCGGATTCGGTCGTGGCCCGCCTCGTGCGCCGCGACGTGAACGCCGATTCAGACCGCTTCGCCATCTTTATCGACGGCTACCACGACCGACGCACCGGTTTCTACTTCGGCGTCAACGCAGCCGGCACCCTCTACGACGGCACGCTGTTCAACGATAGCTGGGACGACGACTCGTGGGACGGCATCTGGCAGGCGCGTGTGAGCCGCGACGCTGAGGGCTGGGTGGCCGAAATGCGGATTCCTTTCTCGCAGATCCGCTTCCACCCCGGCAGCGACATGACGTGGGGCATCAACTTCGGACGCTACATCCAGCGGCGGCAGGAGGACGACTTCCTCGTCTTCGTGCCCCGCAACGAAGGCGTCTTCGTGTCGCGCTTTCGCGAGTTGAAGGGCATCCGGGGCGTCAAGTCCGGGATGCGCGTCGAAGCGCTTCCCTACGTGACGAGCGGCGCGGCCTTCACCGACCAGCCTGGTGGCAACCCGTTCAAAGACGGCAGCGACTACGAATTCGACGCCGGTATGGACGTGAAGGTGGGCCTGACGAGCAGCCTCGTGCTCAACGCCACCATCAACCCGGACTTCGGGCAGGTAGAGGTGGACCCCGCCGTCGTCAACCTGTCCGACCGTGAGACGTTTTTCCCGGAGAAGCGCCCGTTCTTTATCGAGGGGCAGGACGTGTTCAACTATTCGTACGGCGGCGCCAACAACAACAACGGCTTCAACTGGGGCAACCCCGACCTTTTCTACACCCGCCGCATCGGGCGTACGCCGCAGGGCAGCGAGCCCGACGCCGACTTTACCGACCGGCCCGAAGCCGTGCCTATCCTGGGCGCGGCCAAGCTGACGGGCCGCGTGGCGGGTGCCAGTGCCGGCCTGGTGACAGCCCTCACAGGGCGCAGCCACACCCGCTACAGCGCGGGCGGCAGGCGCGACCGCATCGAGGTGGAGCCGCTGACGTACTACGGCGTGGCCCGCATGCAGCGTGAGTTCACGGGCGGTCGCCACGGAGTCGGCTTCATGGGCACGCTCACGCAGCGCCAGTTCGGCGACAGCCGCCTGCGCGACGAGATCAATGAGGGGGCCTACGTGGCGGGCGTGGACGGCTGGACGCGCTTCGGCAAAAACGAGATGTGGGCGCTCACGTTCTGGGGCGCGATGTCGCACGTGACGGGTACGGAAGCGCGCATCGAGGCGCTCCAGCGCAACGCGCTGCATTACCTCCAGCGCCCCGACCTGAAGGCTGCAGGCGTAGATCCGACGCGCACGGCCCTGACAGGCTTTGCCGGACGGCTCTACCTCAACAAGCAGCGCGGTAACTGGATGGCGAACGCCTCCCTCGGCGTCATCGACCCCTATTTCGATACCAACGACCTCGGCTTCCAGTGGAACTCGAACTACATCAATACGCACGCCTTTCTAGGCTACCGGTGGACCGATCCTGACCGCTACACGCGCTCCAAGAACGTGATGGGAGCCCTCGCCCGCTCGTTCGACTTCGACGGCGAGAAGATCGCGTCGTTCTTCTGGGGACGCAGCAACGTGCAGTTCAAGAACTACTGGTCTGCCGGTCTGGGCGGGGTGGTGTCGGAAGGCACGCAGAGCCCGCGCCGCACGCGCGGTGGCCCGCTGAGCTACAGCCCGGGCGGCTTCAACCTTTTCGCCGACGTGTTTACGGACTCGCGCAAGGCGGTGCAGATTGGCTTCTACGGGCAGGTCGAGACGAGCCGGGCGGGGTCGAGTTGGAATGCCGGTCTGGACATGACGTGGCAGCCCGCCCCCAGCGTCAACGTGTCCGTCGGTCCCGAAATGAGCCGTAACCTGAACCATGCCCAGTACGTGAAGACTGTCACGGACGCCACGGCCACGGCCACCTACGGCCGCCGGTACGTCTTTGCGGACATAGACCAGTGGACGCTGGCCTCCAATATCCGGCTCAACTGGACGTTCACGCCCACGCTCAGCCTCCAGCTTTTCGCGCAGCCGCTCATCGCTTCCGGCGATTACGACGGCTTCAAGGAACTGGCCGCGCCGCGCTCCTTCCGCTTCAACGTCTACGGCGAGGGCGCTTCCACCTTCGACGAAACGACGGGCGTAGCCGACCCGGACGGCGCGGGGCCGGCTCCTCAGTTCGAAGTGGGCAACCCCAACTTCCGCTTCGCCTCCATGCGCGGCAACGCCGTGCTGCGCTGGGAATTCCGGCCCGGCTCGACGCTCTTCTTCGTGTGGACGCAGCTTCAGGACGATTTCGAGGAAAAAGGCTCGTTCGCGCCGCGCCACACCTTCACGCGCCTGGTCGAGCAGCGCCCCGA
>CBDUBO010000111.1:0-7048 GCA_965365405.1 uncultured Rhodothermales bacterium
TGCTCGTGGATCCGCCCCGGCGAAAACCTGCGCCGCCTCAGCGGACGGCAGCTTCAGGAAACGCTCTCGCGCGCGTGCGACAGCCACTTCCCGAGTACAGCCGTCGTCTGGAATGAACTCGTCAACCGGCGCAAGCCGTCGTCGAGCGCCATGAGCGGTCTCAAAAGCCTGCTCGTGGCGATGCTGGAAAATGCAGACCAACCCGACCTGGGCTTTGAGGGCTACCCGGCAGCTTTCGGCCTGTACGCCTCGGTCGTGAAGGCGACGGGGATGCACCGGCAGGACGAAAGGGGCGCGTGGGCTGTCGCGCCGCCCTTTACAGAGCAGCGGGCGAGCCGCGCCGCGTGGGAGGCCCTGGCCGCGCAGTTGCAGCAGGCCAGTGGACGCCCGGTGTCTGTTGCCGATTTGTACGCCACGCTTGCGGCTCCGCCTTTCGGAATGCGGGCCGGGCTGCACGCGATCTTTCTCGTGGCCCTGCTCAAACACCACGAGCGCGAGGCGGCGGTGTTCTACGAAGGGCGTTTTCTGCCCTCCCTCGGCCTGGCCGAGATCGAGCTGATGCTCAAGGTGCCGGAAAAGTTCTCGGTGCAATGGGTGGCGCTGGGCGGCGCGCGGGCGCGCGTCGTGCAGGCGGTGGCGCCGCTGGCCGGCGTGCCCGATACGGTGCGCGAGCCTCTTCCCATCGTGGTGGGATTGATTCGGCAGGCGCGCGACCTGCCGCGCTACACGCAGAGCACGGCGGCGCTGTCCGACCAGGCACTGGGCGTGCGCGAGGCCATGCGCCACGCCGCCGAACCGGCCACGCTCTTGTTCGAGACCCTGCCCCAAGCGTGCGGCCTGCCGTCGTTCTTGTCCGATGCGGCAACGGCGGACGATGCCGAGCGCTTTGCCACGGCGCTGCGGGCCGCCTGGGCGGAGCTGGAAGAGGCGTACCCGGCGCTGCTGCGGGGTCTCGAAACGCAACTGGGCGAAAAGCTTCACCTCAACGGCTCCGATGCCGAAGCGCGCCGCCGCGACCTGGCTCTGCGGGCACAGCCCTTGCTCTCGCTCACCACCTACGCGCCCCTCAAGGCTTTCCTCATCCGCGCTGCCGACGAGCGGCTGGACTGGAAGCCGTGGATCGAGTCGGTCGGCGCGCTGCTGGGCAAGCGCCCGCCCGTGATGTGGGTGGATGCCGACAAGGAGACGTTTGCGGCAGGGCTGCGCGACGTTGCCCGGCGTTTCCACACGCTCGAACCGCTGGCTTTCGAAGCAGACCGCGCAGCCCCAAGCGGCGACGGGGCCGGCGAAAAAGGCTACCGCGTCCGCCTGGGTGTGACGCAGGCCCACCAACCCGAACGCGAAGGCGTCGTCGCGCTTGACGCTGATGCTGCTTCGCAAGTTGAAGCCGTCGCCTCTGCAATCAACAAGGCGCTGGACATGCACGCGGGAGACCTTAGCTTAGACGTGCGGCTCGCGGCCCTCGCCCGTGTGACAAAGCAGCTGCTGGAACAGCGCGACGCAAACCTTGACACCTGACCTGATGAAAGACACCCGCCACATTTTAGCTCTCAGCGGCGGCAAAGACAGTTCGGCCCTTGCCGTTTACATGGCCGATCCCGATGGATGGCGGCGCACGCTGGGGCTTAAAAGTGACGTGCCACGCGCACCCATCGCGGAGATGGAATACGTGTTCTGCGACACGGGCAAAGAGCTTGAAGAAACCTACGAGTACCTGTACAAACTCGAAGGGTACCTGGGTAAAGAGATCACGCGCCTGAACCCGGATCGCGGCTTCGACCACTACCTCGAACTTTACGGCGGCTACCTGCCGAGCCCGAACATGCGCTGGTGTACGCGGATGCTCAAGCTCAAGCCGTACGAAGACCACATCGGCGACGACAACGTAGTGAGTTACGTCGGCATCCGGGCTGATGAAAACCGCTCCGGTTATGTGAGCACCAAGCCCAACATCGTCCCGGTCTTTCCTTTCAAAGAGGACGGTGTTAAACGGCTGGACGTGTACCGCATCCTCGAAGAAAGTGGGCTAGGGATGCCGGAATACTACGAGTGGCGCTCTCGAAGCGGCTGTTTCTTCTGCTTCTACCAGCGCCGCAGCGAGTGGGTGGGGCTGAAAGAGCGGCATCCCAACTTGTACGAGCAGGCAAAGGAATACGAGAAGATTGATGCCGAGACAGGCGAGCGCTTTACGTGGTCTTCGGCAGAATCACTCGTAGAGCTTGAGTTGCCAGAGCGAATGGCCGAAATAGTGGAAGAGCAGGAAGCTCGCAAAGAGCGACTTGCTCTTCGCCCAACTTCAAACGCCCTGTGGGACAACGTAGATCGCGCAGGTCAATGGGCCAGTCTCGATCTTCTCCGCGACGCGGAAGACGACGAGGTAGGCTGCAATATCTGCCACATCTAAACTTCTCTGCTCTCCGATGCATGGCCAAGCTGATGACTTGAACGTTAATCCTGGGAGGATACTGCGCGGTTTGAGCCGCATTGGATATAAACCCCAAGCAGCGCTGGCCGACATCATCGACAACGCAGTGCAGGCGAGAGCCTGGAACGTGCGGGTGCTCGTCCAGAAGCTGCGTGAGGATCTGCCGGATACGAGCAAAAACAACGTCGCTGCCTACGAGGTCGTGGACGACGGGCGCGGCATGGACGAAGCCGGAATGCGCAACGCGCTTGCCCTCGGCTCCTCGCCCGACGACTACGGCAAGCACTCGCTGTCCAAGTTCGGGCTCGGTCTCAAGTCGGCTGCGTTTTCGCAGGGCGACGAACTCCACCTCATTTCCTCGCCGGGCGGCGGGGTGCCTTTTGCCCGGCGGGTCGTCTCGATCCCCGAGGTGGAGGCACAGGCCCGCTACTTCGCCCGCAACGAGCCGCTTTCCGAGCACGACCGTGCCCTTATCGCGCGGTACCTGCCCGAAGGCCGGGGTACCATCGTGCGCATTGCGGCGGTGCGCCGGGAAAACCACGCCAAGGTCAGCGACACGCTCGACGCGCTCCACCGCAGGCTGGGCGTGGTGTACTACTACGCGCTCCAGGAGCGCGACCTCGACCTGCGGGTGGTGGCGCACGGGCAGGAAACGCGCATCGAGCCGTTCGACGTGCTCGCCACCGCCGAGGCGGAGGCGCACGGCGACCTGGATGAGAATACCTGGGACGGGCTCACCACGCGCTGGCTTCACCGCACCGAAACGCTCGTGCTCGACACCGAAGCCGACATCCGGGCAACGGTGGAAGTGACGCAGCTTCCACACCCGCCTTCCCTCGGGCGCAGCGCCCCCGGCGGCAAAAACGCCGTGCGCGATGCCTACAGCATCACGGGCACGAACTACGGCTACTACGTGTACCGCAACGGGCGGCTCATCTCGTGGGCCGAGCGCTTCGGCGGCATCCTGCCGCTCACGACGGAGCAGGACTTGTACAGCTTCCGGGGTCGCATCCTCATTGACGAGTCGGCGGACGAGACGTTCAACATCGACGTAAAGAAGGCCGACCTCATGCTGTCCGAGGAGGCGTGGGACGTGCTCGACGACCTCACGGCCCGTCTGAAAAACAAGAGCAAGCGGGCCTGGAACCACGCCAAGGCAGAACTCCAGCGCCAGACGCAGAGGCAGCCCAACCAGGCATCGAATGAACTGGCAAAAGGCTTTGACCCGCCCGAGTTGCCCGAGGACAGTATGCCCTCGGCCAGCGAAGCGGCAGAGCGGCTCCGACGTGAGGAAGAGATTGCGCGCGAGCAGGAAGCACGCCTGCGCGCCATTGCCGCCCGCTGGCGCTCGGCCCAGGAAGAGCACCCGGTAGCGCCCGAGGAGGTGACGGCGGCAGACCTCAGCGCCGTGGCGCGCGGGGACGCCAACCCAGCGGCAGAGCAGATCTTCCGCGTTGACCAGGTGGAAGACGGTGCGCTCTGGGAGCCTTACCACAGCGCCACGCACGGCGGCAGCGTCCGCATCAACCGCGAGCACCGCTTTGCCCGGCTGCTGTTCGAGAACAACGTGGACAACGTGAACATGCAGGTGATTGCGGAGCTGCTGCTGTTGCAACTCGCCAACGCCGAGGTGTACACGCAGACGCATCTCGCCGAGGTGCCGCAGAAAGTCAGCGCGCAGGTGCTCACCACCTTCCGCCGGGCTGCTTCCGAGTTTCTGGCCGCGCTGTGCCGCAAGCGCGGCGACGAGTTGCCGCCGCTGTAATGGTTGCCGCTGGACACGCATTCATTCCCTCGCTAATCTCGACGTGCTTCGACCGCACGCGCGCTTGGGTGTACGTGTGGGTCAGCAAACGCTGGCGCGTCGTGTATGTGGGGCAGACCAACGAAGCCGTGGGTACGCTTGGGCGAGCAGCAAGTCATCTCGGCGAGGAGGGTACGTTCCGCCGGTGCTTTATCGCAACCACAAACGCAGCGGTCGAGCAGGCAAGCGACCTCGTGTTGTTATCGTTCGCGCTGCCCACCGAAAGCCGCTACCGGAGCCTTGAATCTGCCTACCGAGAAGCCGTCGAGTACAACGTGCAGTGGGGGTTGCAAAGGCTGCGGGCGCGTCTGAATCCGTCGTTCCGAGTCATCTCGACTGTCCGCTACTTTCCTCAGGCGGAAGACCCAACGGTGATGCGCGTGTCAGACGCAATCGTGATGGGCTTCGAGGCGGCCTATCCGAATCTCCCCGCCCTGCCGTGACGCTCGCCTTTTCCACGATTCTCGCCCGCGCCGACGACGAGGCGCTTGCCGCGTTTGTCGGCGAAGCCGGTGCGCGCCTGCTGGCCGCTGTGGGCGGTGGGCTGATGGCGCCCTCGAAAAAACGCGAAATCGCCCTCAGCCTCTACGGTGCTGCCGGTCTCCTCGCCACCGCCGCGCACCGGCAGCGCCTGCTGGCCCTGCTGCGCCCGGACGAGGCGCGCGCCCTGCTGCGGGCCGTCGGCGAGTCGTGCGGCGCCGATCCGTACCCGGCGCTGGCGCGGCTCAGGCCCCGCCGCGGGTCGTGGCAGGAAGGGGCGTTTTTCGACTTTTTTGGTCTGGAGCCGCCCCGCGCCGAAACGCCCGAAGAAGCACCCGCCCGGACGGACTGCGTGCCGGGCTACGGCCTGTTCGGGCACCAGCGGCAGGCGCTGCGTGAGGTCGAGGCAGTTCTCGAAGCGCCGCCGCACCGCGCCTTGCTCCACATGCCGACGGGCTCGGGAAAGACGCGCACGGCCATGCACCTCGTTGCCCGCCACCTCTGCAGGCGCGAACGGGGGCTCGTCGTGTGGCTCGTCTATGGCGAAGAGTTGTGCGAGCAGGCCGCGGGGGAGTTCGAAAGGGCGTGGCGCCACCTGGGCGACCGGGCGGTAGCCGTCCACCGCTTCTGGGGCCATCGCGAACTGCTGCTGGGCGACGCGCCCGACGGCCTCGTCGTGGCGTCGCTCCCCAAGCTGTACAGCAAGGCAATGGAGCGGCTTTCCAGCCTTGCCGACCTGGCCCGCGCCGCCACCCTCGTCGTGGTGGACGAGGCGCACCAGGCCATTGCGCCCACGTACGCCCTCGTCATCGACGCGCTTACCGTGGGCACGCGCCTGCCGCTCGTGGGCCTGAGCGCCACGCCGGGCCGCACCTGGAACGACGTGGACGCCGACGAGGCGCTATCGCGCTTTTTCGCCCGCCGCAAGGTGACGCTCCGCGTGGAAGGCTGGGACAATCCCGTTGACTTCCTCACCGCCACAGGCTACCTCGCCCGCGCCCGTTTCGAGGGCTTGCACCACGACGGCACCCTCGACCTGACGCCCGGCGAGATCAAAAAAATCGCCGACGACTGGGACATCCCCGCCGCCGTGCTGCGGCGCCTCGCCGCCGACGAGCAGCGCAACGCCGCCATCGTCCACCGCCTCGACGGATTGCTCGGCAGGCACCGCCGCGTGCTCGTCTTTGCCGCCACCGTGGCCCATGCCGACCTGCTGGCCACCGTGCTGCGGGCGCGCGGCGCCGAGGCGTACAGCGTTTCCGCCGCCACGCCGCCCGCCGCGCGCCGCCACCGGCTCGAACGCTACCTGGGCGACGGCGAACGGCCCATCGCGCTGTGCAACTACGGCGTGCTCACGACCGGATTCGACGCGCCCCGCACCTCGGCCGCCCTCATTGCCCGGCCCACCAAGTCGCTCGTGCTCTACAGCCAGATGGTGGGCCGCGCCCTCCGCGGCCCGCGCGCCGGTGGCAACAGCGAGGCCGAAATAGTCACCGTCCTCGACCGCGCCCTTCCGGGTTTTGGAAGTGTCGCCGAGGCATTCATCAACTGGGAAGACGTATGGAACTGAACCCGAACCCGGTGGCACCCGCGAACGGCGCCGCCTTCCGCCTGCACGACATCGTGCCCACCCACCTCGCCATCCGCGCGATGCGCGACAACGGCTACAAAAACGCCGCCTACGCCCTTGCCGAACTCATGGACAACGCCGTCCAGGCCGGCGCGCGGCACGTCGAACTCCTCGCCGCCGAGCGCACCGAGAAGGTGCAGCACCGGCAGCGGGCGCGCCTCCAGCAGGTGGCCGTGCTCGACGACGGCTGCGGCATGGACGCCGCCACGCTGCGCCTCGCGCTCCAGTTTGGCAACGGCACCCGCCTCGATCCCGGCCAGCACGACGGCATCGGGCGCTTTGGCATGGGACTGCCCTCGGCCTCTATTTCGCAGTGCACGCGCGTGGACGTGTGGTCGTGGCAGGACGGGCCGGAAAGCGCGCTCCACACCTTTCTCGACCTGGACGACGTGGCGGCGGGGCGACTCGTCGAGGTGCCCGCCCCCACGCCCCGGCCCATTCCCGACCTGTGGCGCGCCGCGACGGACGCATGGGGCGAGACGGGCACCCTCGTCGTCTGGAGCAACCTCGACCGCATGACGTGGCGCTCGGCCAAGGCGCTGTTCGACAACTCGGCATTTGTCGTCGGGCGCATGTACCGCAAGTTTCTCCACGAGGGGCGCGTCTCGATCCGCTTCTGCAAGTTCGACTTCGACCACCCCGCCGAGCCGGGCGAGGAGCGCTACATGCTCCCCAACGACCCCGGCTACCTGATGGAAAACACCTCCAC
>CBDUBO010000112.1:0-7047 GCA_965365405.1 uncultured Rhodothermales bacterium
GGCGAGCAACTTACCTTTCTCCGGCTCACCCCCACGCGCGCCGGCGACCGCCTGGAGGTGGAGAACCTGGTCAAGCCCGGCAGCGGACCTCCGATGCACATCCACCACCACCAGGTGGAGGCACTCACGGTGCAGCAAGGACGCATCGCCTACCAGCGGCCCGGAGAGCCGGCGCAGTTCGCCGGGCCAGGAGAAACCGTCGTTTTCAGAGCGGGAGAGCCGCACAAGTTCTGGAATGCCGGAGAGGACGATCTCCGGGTTACGGGCTACATTGAACCGGCCGACAACGTAGAATTCTTCCTCACGGCGATGTTTGCGTCACAGCAGCAGAGCGGAGGGAGGCTACCAGACCCCTTCGAGGCCGCCTATCTGGCGCAGCGATACCGAAGCGAGTTCGCGATGTTGGAGGTTCCGGCGGTCGTGCAGCGCCTGGTGTTCCCGGTGGTCGTGTGGATAGGGGGGATGCTGGGCAAATACCACAAGTATGCCGGTGCGCCCGAGCCGGTCAGGCGGTAGTCGGCTGTCGGGTAGTCCTCATACCCGGTGCATCGGTGCGGACGCACTACCGGTCGGGGTTTTCGCGTGCTGCGGTTGCGGGCGGCTCCGCAGATTGATAGGGAGCCGCTGCTCTGTCGAGAAGCTACGTGCTCGCAGCGGGCTTCCGCGACAGCCGGGAGGCGACGAGGGCCCCGACCACGCCTCCGGCGAAGAGGAACCCTTCGAGGCCGGCCAGGACGACCTGGGTCGTCTGCCCGAAGTGTACTTCGCCGAAGTAGCGCCCGAAGGCGTCCAGCTGGAGCCGCGAGTCGGAAAAGGATTGGGCGAGCAAATCGAGGCTGCCGCCCATCAGGTGCCCGCCCAGCAGCGCGATGAGCACGCCTGCAATGCCCCCCGTGACGGCGGCCGTGGCAACGGGCTGCCACCTTCGGGCCGTGCCGAAGCGGCCTCCGAAATACGCGCCCAGTCCCACACCCAGCCCCAGCGCCGCGCCTTCCAGCCCGCCCGTGATGCCAGCCGGTGTTCGTCCGAAAAGCAGGTTGAACGCATCCACGCCCAGCAGCTTCACGCTCCCCCCCACCAGCATCCCGCCCAGCATCGCCCCGGCGACGCGCCAGGCCGTCCGGCTGCCCGCGGCAAACTCGGCCGCCGCCATCCCGGCGCTGATGCCGAACCCGCCCACCGTGCCGACGAACCCGTTGAGGCTGATCAGCACGAGCAGCAACGAGGCCGTTCCCAGGTCCTGATTCGGGGTGGCGTACGCGAGTCCGAAGCCGTAGAGCAGGCCGCCCAGCAGGCCAGCCACGGTACCACCCAGCGTGCCGGCAAGCGTAGACGCCAGGGCCGCCGAAAATGCCGACTCGCCCCAGGCGACGCGCGGCGGCGCGGGGAGACCTCCAGCGTCTGACAGAAATTCCGAGATGCCTGGCGCTTCAGGTGGCGAGACGGCTCCGGGGGCAAGAGGCGCTGGCGCCACAGCCCTCGTATCGCGGAGGCCGGTCTCGACCTCCGCGATGAATCGGTAGCCGTAGCGGGGGACGGTCTGGATAAACCGGGGGTTGGCCGCATCGTCTCCGAGTTGCCGGCGGATGTCTTTGATGCACTGCGTGAGGGCGCTGTCGCTGACTACCACGTCGTCCCAGACTTCCTCGAAGAACCGGTCTTTCTCGACGAGCTGGCCCTGCTCCCGCACCAGCAGCACGAGCGCGTCGAAGTAGCGAGCGTTGAGGTCGAGCCGTTCTCCGCCGAGCAGCAGCTCGCGGTTGGAAACGTCCAGCGTGAAGTCGCCGAAGCGGTAAATCGGGGTGTCTTGTACGCTGCTCACGGAATGCTCAGAGGTCGCTCATGCCGTTCACGAGCGCTGCAGGGCATATTACGGGCAGAGGGTAACGGCCTGCAACGCGGCGGCGCCCTCGACTAGATCAACCCGAAAAATCGACCATGATGCTGAAACACGACCTCGAAGAAACGAACGGCGACCCCGCCCGTCTCGAACACCTTTACCGAAGCGCGCAGGCTGCGGGAAACGAAGCCGCCTTCCGCGAAGCCCTCCAGCAGTACAGAGCAGAACAGCGGGGAAGCGTCCTGCTCGAAGCCTGGGCCCACCGGCTCGACCTGCCTTCCGAGCAGGAGGAAAGCGGTGGTGCCAGCCGGCGCTGGTGGGTGGTCATCGGCGGGAGCGTGCTGCTGGGCGTCGTGAGCGTGCTGCTGGCGCGTGGTGAGTCCCCGGTACCTTTTCCGGGGGAAGCGGACGTGCTGTTCTGGGTGGGGTGGGGGCCACTCGTCGCCATCGGGATGCTCGCCTACCTGGCCTGGACGCAGCGCGCGGCAGCGCACCTGACACGCTACGCCGTTGCGGCCGTCGCCCGCGGCGCGGTGGCCCTCTACGTAGGCTTTACCATCGGCGACGGCACAGGCGATGTGGCGCATCTGGGGGCTTTCCACCTGCTGTTCGTTTCGTGGGCCGCCGTCGGCGCGGCGCTCTGCCTGGGCTACCCAAAGCCGGCACGGCAGTCCTTCGCCTACCTCGTCAAATCGGTCGAAACCGTGCTGACGGGGGGCATCTTTTTCGGAGCCGGGCTGGTGTTTGTCGGGCTCACCTACGGCATCTTCGCCGTGCTGGGCATCGAACTGCCCGAAGAGGACCTGCAGGTGGTGGCAGCGTGGGCCGTCGGGGCCATCCCGCTGCTGGCGCTCGGCAGTGCGTACGACGCCACGGCTTCGCCCGCGGCGCAGAACTGGGAGGCGGGTCTGACGCGCACGCTCCGCATCCTGGCCCGCCTCATCCTGCCGCTTGCACTGGGGGTGCTGCTCGTGTACGTGCTGTGGTTCATACCGGCCTACTTCTGGAAGCCGTTCGAGGAGCGGGAAGTCCTGATCGTCTACAACGCCACCATCCTGGCGATCCTGGTGCTGCTGACCGTCGTCCTGTCCGGACCCGCCGATGCACGCCTGGACGGGCGCGGGTCGCTTTTCCGCTACGCCGTCTTGGGGCTCGGTGGGCTTACGCTCATCCTGAACGTGTACGCCCTGGCGGCGGTCGTCAGCCGCACGGTCGAGGCGGGGCTGACGCCCAACCGGTTTGCCGTCACTGGCTGGAACGTGACGACGCTGCTCATCCTGGCCCTCGTGGGCGCGCGGCTCTGGCGTGCCCGGCGGGAACCCTGGGTGCCCGTCTTTCGCGAATCCATCGGGCTGCTCGCCACACTTGCCGGGGCCTGGGCGCTGCTGCTGCTGATCGTCCTGCCCTTTTTCTCCTGAAGACCCGAGCACAATCAAACGCTCCTCTCTTTGACCTGATTAGAACTCTGTTATGAACGCACCACGCACCAACCTTTTGCGGACCCTTTCCACTGGCGATCGCGCGGCCGGCTCTTTCCCTACCGCGCTGCGCGCTTTTCTGCCGCCGAGACGCAGCGTGTGCTGCGCGTTGCTGGCGCTGCTGGGCGTCGTCGTGGCCGCTGCGCCGGCCGTGGGGCAGGATCGGACGGCCGAGATAGACAGCCTCTTCAGCTTCGTCACCTCCGAGACGCCCGGCTGCGCCGTGGGCGTCTCGCAGCGCGGCCAGGTGCTCGCCAACCGCACCTACGGGCTGGCCGACGTGGCGCAGCGCGAGCCGCTGACGCCGCGCCATGCCTTCGACATCGGCTCGACGCACAAGCAGTTCGTTGCCGCGGCGGTGCTGCTGCTGGCCGAGGAGGGCCGCCTCTCGCTTTCGGACGATATCCACCAGTACCTGCCCGAACTGCCTGATTACGGCCACCCGATCACCGTGGATCACTTGCTTACCCACACCTCCGGCATCCGGGACTGGACGGGCCTGCTGCCGCTGGCAGAGGAAGGCGCGGACGTACTCGAACTGATTCTACGCCAGCGCGGCCTCAACTTCGTGCCCGGCCAGGCGTGGTCGTACTCCAACAGCGGTTACGTGCTGCTCAAGGAGATCGTGGCGCGCGTAGGCGGCATGCCCTTCGCCGACTTCGTGCGGGAGCGCGTGTTCGAGCCGCTGGGTATGGCGTCGAGCGCGTACGTCGAGGACATTCTCCACGGCACGGGGGCGCGCGCCCTGGCCTACCAGAAAGAGGGCGAAAGCTGGAAAGAATTCATGCGGCTCGGCAACAGACGAGGCGGCGGTACAGTGATCAGCACCGCCGGCGACCTGCTCAAATGGAACGACGCCCTCACCAATGGTCGGCTCGGCCCCTATGTCACCGCGAAGCTTCAGGAGCCTGCGCGGCTCGACAACGGCCGCGTGCTCACCTACGCCCGCGGGCTGATCGTGGAAACCAATCGGGGCCGTCCGATGGTGTGGCACTCCGGCGGCGCCGCCGGATACAGCAGCGTGCTGAGCCGTTTTGCCGACCATGGCCTGTCGGTAGCCGTGCTGTGCAACTTCGAGCCCGTCTCCGCAACGGCACTCTCGGCCCGCGTGGCCGACCTGTTTCTGCCGCCCGTCGATCCCGCCGCCGAGCCTCCGGGGCCGGTCGCAGTCCCCGGCGTCGACGTGTCGGGCCGGGCCGGGCTGTACTTCAGCGTGGAGACGGGTGAGCCCATGCGGCTGGCCGTCAACGGGGGTCGGCTCGCGATTGCGGGCGGTGGGCCGCTCGTGCCCGTAAGCGAAAACCGGTTTCGCCCGCAGCGCGCCACGCTGTTCTTCCGCTCGGAAGACGCCTTCGAACTCGTCTTCACCTCGCAGGACGCGTTCGACATCGTGTCGCAGGAAGGCCAGGCGACGCGCTACCAGCGGGCCGAGCCCTGGACACCCACCCCGGGCGAACTTCAGGCGGTCGACGGACGGTACGGCAGCGACGAGTTGGGCAGGACGTTCGAACTCGTGCCCGGCACAGCCGGCCTCGTATTCCGCGTCGAAGGGGCGCCGGAAGAGGCCATTGAACTGGAGCCGGTCGCACGCGACACGTACATGGTGCGGCTGATGATCCTGCGCGTCCTCCGCGACGCAGGAGGAAACGTTACGGGCTTCAGCTACGGCAACCCAGTGGTGCGCGACATGCGGTTTACGCGGCTGGGAGATCGTGCGGCCACCTCCCCGGCGCTGCCACCTGCCGAGGCGACGGCCGCCGCTCCGGCGACGCCGGCACCGCCGCTCGAGAACCTTGTGGGCACGTACGAGATGGGTCCGGGCCGCACCGTCACGGTCACGCTCGAAGACGGGCAGCTCTACGGCCAGCCGACGGGCAACGCCAAGCGCCCCCTCGTGCACGTCTCCGGCGCGACGTTCGCAGTCGGACAGGCGGACAGCCCTATCACGGTGACGTTCACCCTCGGCACCAACGGCCGCGCAGACGCCCTCGTGATGCGCCAGAACGGCGGCGAGCGTCTGCTTCCGCGGGTGCAGTAAGCGCGTGGCGTGGACGACTCGCCGCCGCGTTACGCCACTGGCGTGCCGCGTATTCCAGGAGCCCGCAGGGCCCGCCTCACCTACAATCACGAACCCATGCAGACACGCACGCGCAACCATCTCAACGGCACGCCCCGTTTGCCCGGCGCAGGGCGCGAGCAGGTAGAGGGGTAGCATGAAGCCACGTTTCCCCAGAAGGCGCTGGGTCAGGGTCTTGCTCGCCGCAGTGGCCGTCTTCGCCGTCTTTCTCGCTATCCAATGGAAGCGGGCCTCCGACCAAGGAGGGCAGCAGTACGCCGAGCCGTTCCGCATCGCGGGCAATCTCTACTACGTGGGAGCCAACGACGTCACGTCGTTCCTGCTCACGGGTCCAGAGGGGCATGTTCTCATTGATGGCGGCTATCCCGGCACCGCCGCCATGATCATGGCGAGCATCGAGGAACTGGGCTTCGACATCCGCGACGTTCGCATCCTGCTCAACACGCACTACCACCTCGACCACGCGGGCGGGCTGGCGGCGTTGCAGAAGGCATCGGGGGCCGAACTGTGGGTGAGTGAAGAAGAGGCCGATGCCGTCGCCTCGGGCGGCGACGACCCCGACCTGGGTGCGCTGCGCCTGCTCGTGTGGAGCGGGCTGGCGCGCTACCCGCGCCCCCGCGTGGATCACCGCTTTCAGGACCGGGACACCGTGCGGCTCGGACCCATCGAACTGACGGGCCACGTTACGCCGGGCCACACGCGCGGCTGCACCACGTGGACCTTTCCCGTACGCGAAGGCGAGCGCGAGTGGCTGGCAGGACTGGTCTGCGGCATTGGCACGCCGCCGCAGTTCCAGTTGCTCGGCATCGGGTCCTCAGACATGCAGGCCAGCTACGAGCGCAGCCTGGAGCGGTGGCGCAGCCTTCCCGTGGAGATCTTCCTCGCCCCACACGCCCGGGTGTTCGGACGGTGGCAGAAGTTTCAGGAAAGCCAGAAGGCCACAGACCCCGTCGCGCCTTTCATTGACCCGGAGCGGTACCAGACGTTTATCGACAACACGGAAAAGGCCTTTCGCGCGGCGGTCGCGGTGCAGCAGGCGCCCGGGCAATGAAGCCACAGCCCGATGTGCAGTTGCTAAATAAAGTGCTGCCAATCTGGGACGCGACCACCACAGCGCCACGCCGGGGAAGCGCGGGCGTTAGCGCCACACTTTCATACAGGAAGGATAATGGAGACAGTCACTTTCGGCGTCGTAGTGCTCGCCGGCCTCTACCTCGTCGGGCTCGGAGCAGCCGCCCTCCTCGCGCCCCGGCGGGCAGCCCGTTTTCTGAACGCGTTTGCAGACTCGCTCCCCAGGCACCTCGCCGAATTGGGGTTGCGGTTCGTGGTGGGCGGCGCGTTCCTGCTGCACGCGCCTCGGACGCGGCTACCAGCCGTGTTCAGCCTGCTCGGCTGGGTGCTGCTGGCCACCACGGCCTCCCTGTTGCTGCTTCCGTGGCGATGGCATCGCCGCTTTGCGCGGCAGGCCGTTCCGCGGGCCGTGCGCTACCTGACGCCTATCGGGGTTTGCGCGCTGGTGATGGGCGGGCTGATTCTGCTGGCAGCCCTGCGCGGCAACACCGCCTGATCCGGCACCGATGCACCCTTTGCCACTTGCCGGAAACGTATCCGGGCGTGGTGGGTAGCGCAACGTGAACTCCGTGCATAGATTC
>CBDUBO010000113.1:0-7004 GCA_965365405.1 uncultured Rhodothermales bacterium
GCAGCACCACGCCCACCATGGCCACGCCGTCGCGCTTGAGCAGCGTCCGCTCGTTCTGGGCGTTGAGTTCCACGCGCCCTACATCGCGGAAGCGCACGAGGGTGGCGCCCTCGGCCTTGAGGACTAGGTTTTCGAACTCCTCCGTCGTTGCCAGCCGCGTGAGCGGTCGGATCGTCAGGTCTACCTGGTTGCCTTCGATGCGGCCTCCGGGCAGCTCGACGTTCTGGCGCTGCACGGCGGTGCGCACGTCGGCGGGCGTGAGGCCGTAGGCGGCCAGCCGCGCCGGGTCCATCCACAGCCGCATCGCGTAGCGCTTCTCGCCCCAGATGTCCACGCTCGCCACGCCGTCAATGGTTTGCAGGCGCTCGACGAAAAAGTTGTCGGCGATCTCGGTGAGGGCCAGCAGGTCGTACTGGGTGCTCGACAGGTTGAGGAACACGACGGGTTGCCCGTCGGCGTCGCTCTTGGCGATGACGGGCTCCTCGACCTCCTGCGGGAGGCGCCCCCGCGCGCGGCTGACGCGGTCGCGCACCTCGGCAGCGGCAGCGTCGAGGTCGGAGCCCAGGTCGAACTCGACGCGGATCGTCGAGCGCCCCTCGCGGCTCGTGCTCGTCATCGAGCGGATGCCGTCGATGGAGTTGATGGACTCTTCGAGCGGCTCGGTCACCTGGTTTTCGATCACCTGCGCGTTCGCGCCGCGCAGGCTCGTCGAAACCGAAATCACGGGCGTATCCACCGCCGGAAACTCGCGCACGCCGAGCTGCCGGAAGCCCAGGTAGCCACCGATGAGGATGGCAAGCGACATCACCGTGGCGAAGACGGGACGGCGAACCGAGATGCTGTAGAGCGAGGCCATCGGCGTGGGGGATGGGGCCTATTCGGCGAAGTTGGAGCGGCGCACCGTTCCGGCAGACGCGTTGGCCGCCGGGGCCGGCGCGGCGGGGTCGAAGCCGGTCGCGGCGGCACGCACAGGCTGTCCGGGGCGGACTTCCTCGAAGCCGGACGTGAGCACGGTGTCGCCGGCGGCCAGTCCGCTCGTGACCTGGATGCGGTCTGCCGTGCGCACGCCCGTGCCGATGCGTCGGGGCATGGCCTTACCGCTGCGCACGACGAACACGCTGGCACTGTCGGCACCAGGCACGACGGCCACAGTGGGCACGAGGAGGGCGTCGGCGATGCTGTTGAAGACGAGGGCGACCTCGGCGAACGCGCCGGGCGTGAGCGCGCCATCGGCGTTGCCGGTGCGGGCGCGCACGGCAAAGGCGCGCGTGGACACGTCCACGGCAGGCTCGACGGCATAGACGGACGCGGTGAAGGATTCGTCCCGGCCGGGCACGGTGAACTCCACGGCGTCGCCGGGGCGGACGCGGCCCAGGTAGCGCTCGGGCACGGTGAACTCGAGCTTGAGCGGCTGCGTCACGCGCAGCGTGGCGATGCGGTCACCAGGCGAGACGTACGCCCCCACGCTCACCTCGCGCAGCCCCACCTCGCCCGAGAACGGCGCGACGATGCGGCGACGGGCAATCTCGGCGGCGTAGCGGTCGAGTTCGGCGTCGAGCACGCGCGCGGCGCTTTCGGCCTGGTCGAGTGCCTGCCGGCTCAACCCGCCGATCTCGAACAGCTCGCGCTGGCGCTGCGCCTGGAGGGCGGCCAGGTCGCGCCGCGTCTGCGCCGCCGCCCGCTCGGCTTCGAGCACGCGCGTGTCGATAAGGGCAAGCGTCTGCCCCTGCTGCACGCGCGAGCCTTCCTCGAAACGCAGCGCCGTGATGCGCCCCGACACCTCGGCGCGCAGTTCGACGGCTTCCCAGGGCAAGAGGGTGCCTGTCGTGGCGAACTGGTCTTCCAGCCGCTCCTCCTGCACAGCGGCAAAGGTGACGAGCAGGGTATCGCTGCGCGGACGCGCGCCCGGCCCTGCGGCCTCGTCGCCTCCGGACGGCCAGAGCAGAAACGCGGCGAGCGCGAGCGCAATCGCTCCCCCAATCCAGAAGAGGCGCTTGCGGGCCACAGGCGTCATATGGTCGTACGGAAAGGTGAGGTCAGCCCAACCCGCCCGCAAGGGGGCGGTTCTCCCGCCTTTTCCGTCATTTCTGTCACAGCACGATGCGCCTGCACCCCGCCCGATATCACCCGACCGTCGCACGCCATACGGAGCACGATGCCTCCTTGACCGTGTCCAGCCCTCCGCGACACCATTCCACTGCCTACCCGACATGACGACCACCACTGCCCCGGCCCACGCCTCCGACGTTTTCACCCTCGGCGGCGAACTGCCCGTTTACCGGCTCGGCTTCGGGGCCATGCGCATTACCGGAGAAGGTATCTGGGGGCCACCTGCCGACCGCGACGAGGCCCTCCGCGTGCTGCGCCGCGTACCCGAGCTGGGCATCAACTTCATAGACACCGCCGACTCCTACGGCCCCTTCGTGTCCGAAGAACTCATCGCCGAAGCTCTCCACCCCTATCCCGACGGCCTGATCATCGCCACCAAAGCCGGCTTCGAGCGGTCGGGGCCGGGCAAGTGGGAGATGAACGGCCACCCCCGGCACCTCAGGCAGGCGTGCGAAGGCAGCCTCAAAAGGCTCCGTGTGGACACGATAGATCTCTTTCAGCTCCACCGCGTGGATCCCAAAGTCCCCGCCGACGACCAGTTCGGCACGCTTCAGGACTTGCAGCGCGAGGGCAAAATCCGGCTCGTGGGGCTGTCCGAGGTGGAAGTAGCAGACATCGAGCAGGCGCAGTCCTACTTCCCCGTCGCCACCGTGCAGAACCACTACAACCTGGCCCGGCGCGACCACGAGGCCGTGCTGAATTACTGCGCGGAAAAAGGTATCGGCTTTATTCCGTGGTACCCGCTGGCCGCGGGCAAGGAGGTGCTGCGCAGCCGCGTCGAGGAGGCCGCGCGCGAACTGGACGCCACGCCCGCGCAGGTGGCACTCGCGTGGCTGCTGCACCGCTCGCCCGTGATGCTGCCCATCCCCGGCACCTCGCGTGTGGCGCACCTGGAAGAAAACACAGCAGCGGCAGCCCTCGAACTGCCCGACGAGGTGTACGCGGCGCTGGACAGACAGAGCGGAGCCGAGGACGAACAGGGCGGTTGAGACGGCGGGGGCTTTGCGCTACCTTCACAGAGCGCGTCGCTTCCGGCGCTGCCCCTTTCACGCTGCCCCGCCTGCCCATGAAACGCCGCCAGTTCGTTCGCACCGGTACCCTCGCCACGTTCGCCGTAGGCGCCGCGCCCTCCATCCTGCCCCGTCACGTGCTCGGCGGCCTCGGATTCCGGGCACCGAGCGACAAGGTCAACCTCGCCATCATCGGCGCGGGCGGCATGGGCGCGTCCAACGCCGCTGCGCTCGTAGATGAGCACATCAGCGCCATTGCCGACATTGACTTCGGATATGTGGACAAGGGCATGGAAAGCCGCGTGCGCGACCGCGACGGCAACCCGCGCCCCCGGTTCGTGGCGCTCAAAGAGGCGTTCGACAAGGCCGCGCGCTACAGCGACTTCCGCGAGATGCTGAGCCGCGAGCGCGACCTGGACGGCGTCGTCATCGCCACGCCCGACCACCTCCACGCCGTCGCCGCACTGCTGGCGATGCAGGGCGGCAAGCACGTGTACGTCCAGAAGCCCCTCGCCTACACCGTGGCCGAGTCGCGGGCGCTCCGGCGCGCCGCCGACGCAACGGGCGTCGTCACGCAAATGGGCAACCAGGGCCATTCGGGCGACGACGGGCGGCGCGTGGTCGAGATCGTCCGCAGCGGCATTCTGGGCCCCATCCGGGAGGTGTATGGATGGACGAACCGCCCCGTCAACTGGTGGATGCAGGGCGTACCCGCAGGCGAGCCCAAGCCTGTTCCGCCGGGTGTGCACTGGGACCTGTTCGTAGGCCCCGCCGAGGAGCGGCCCTATTACGACGGCATTCACCCCTTCGGCTGGCGCGGCTGGGTGGATTTCGGCGTGGCGTCGCTGGGCGACATGGGCGCGCACCTGCTCGACTTCCCCGTGTGGGCGCTCGAACTCGACCTGCCCACGCGCGTCGAGACGCGCCACACGCCGTGGGGCGGCAAGCGCGACAACCCGGACACCTACCCCTACGCGACGATTTCGACCTACGAGTTCAGCCGCCCCGACGGCCCGCTCACGCTGACGTGGTACGACGGCGGACTGCTGCCCCCCACGCCGCACGCGATGCCACCCGACCTCAAACTCAACCCCGACGGCGGCATCATGTACGTGGGCGAGCGCGGCATTCTGCTGCACGACACCTACGGCCTCAACCCGCGCTTCGTGCCGGAGGCATTGGGCCGCGACGCGGCGGCAGTACCCACGTCGCTGCGCCGCATCAAGGGCGGACTCGATGGCCACGAGCAGAACTGGATCCGCGCCATTCGGGGCGAGGAGGAGATTTCGTGTCCCTTCTCCTACGCCGCCCACCTCAACGAAATCATGCTGCTCGGCGTCGCGGCGCTACACGCCGAGCGTCCGCTGCGCTACGACGGCGCAGCCATGCGCTTCCCCGACGCGCCCGAAGCCGACCAGCACCTCACACGCACCTACCGCGCCGGTTGGGAGTTGCCTCGCGTGGGGTAAGCGAGATGGTTGGTTTGTTAGATGGTGAGATGGTTAAGCAGACGCAACCATCCAACCATCCCTAAACCATCGCGGCCCACGAGTTGCAGTAGCCCTGGGCCAACACCGGCCCCTGGAAAAGCTGGCAGCCGCCGCACGCGCCCCCGGTGCGATTGTAGAAGCGGCAGTTGTCGCAGCGCTTTTCGGGCTGCGGCGTCACGTCTACATAGCCCAGTGCCTGGCGCGTCTGGAGCTGGTCGGGCGTGAGTACGTCATAACCGGGGCATTCGGACGCAGCTGTGGGCTCGCTTCCGCCGCCACACGCCGACAGGAGCGGCGCAAGACCAAGGGCAGCAGCGGAGGCCAAGACGAACTGGCGGCGGTTGAGCAGGTCAGACATGGTGCAGTAGGGCTGGAGATAAACGCTGTAGGAACAGGCAGGCGAAAAACCGTACGGGCGGCAGCACTCCGCCTCCACGGGCTTCCGCTGCCGTCCAAGATAGCACGTGTGGAGACCGGGTGAAGCAGGGCGCACATTTAACGGCAGGAGCCGCTATCTTGCCGCCGTTCTGTGCTACCGACCCCGGTGCAGCCGCGCCGAAACGCGCTTCTGAACTGTTTTCCTGCCGATCATGCCGCCCCCTTCAAACTTCCTCACCGACGACGAAGCCGCTGCCGGCTGGCGGCTGCTTTTCGACGGCGAGACGCTGGCAGGCTGGCGCGGCTACCGGCGCGACAGCGTCCCCACGGGCTGGCGCGCGGAAGAGGGCACGCTCCACTTTGCCCCCGGCGGCGACGGCGGCGACATCGTGACGCTGGAAACGTTCGGCAGCTTCGAGCTGGCGCTCGACTGGAAGGTCGCGCCGGGCGGCAACAGCGGCATTTTCTACTGGGGCCAGGAGTCGCACCCCGCCATCTGGCACACCGCCATCGAAATGCAGGTGCTCGACGACAGCGGCCATGCCGACGCCGCCACGCCTTCGCACCGTGCCGGAGCCGTCTACGACCTTTACGCGCCCCCCGAAGGCATCGTGCACCCGGCTGGAGAGTGGAATAGCGTTCGCATCGTGGCCGATGGGCCGCACGCGGAGCACTGGCTCAACGGCACGCGGGTGGCCGACTTCGAACACGACAGCAGCGACTGGAAGCGCCGCGTGGCCGCCAGCAAGTTCGCCGCCTTTCCCGACTTCGCCCGCGTCCGCCACGGCCTGATCGGGCTGCAAGACCACGGCGACCCCGTCTGGTACCGCAACGTCAAGATCCGCACGCTCACCTGAGCGCCTTTACCGCCCTTTCCAATCCACCCAAGTGCCATGAACCAGCAGTCCGCCAGCGCCCGCCTGAGCGTGATGATGTTTTTCCAGTTCTTCGTCTGGGGCGCGTGGTACACCACCGTAGCCGTGTTCATGGCCAACAACGGCATGGGCGACCTGACGCAGTGGCCGTACACCGTCAACCCCATCGCCGCCATCGTCGCGCCGTTTTTCCTCGGCTTCGTGGCCGACCGCTACTTCGCCGCCGAGAAGGTGTACGGCGTGCTACACCTGCTGGGCGGCGTGGTGATGCTGCTCGCCCCGCAAACGGTGGGCAATCCGACGCTTTTCATCACGCTTCTGCTCATCTACAACCTGTGCTACATGCCCACGCTGGGCCTGAGCAACTCTATCGCGTTCCAGCACATCACGGATCAGGAAAAGCAGTTCCCCCTGATCCGCGTCTTCGGCACCATTGGCTGGATCGTGGCCGGGCTGACCATCTCGTTCGTCGTGAGCCCCCTCATCGGTGGCACGGCCGAGGCAACGGCGTGGCCGCTTTACCTGACGGGCGCGTTCAGCTTGCTGCTGGGCGTTTATGCGTTCTCGCTTCCACACACCCCTCCGCAAGCAGCGCAGGAGGCCGTGAGCGCGCGCAGCATTTCGGGCGTGGGCGTGCTCTCGCAGCTGGGCAGCCGACCCTTCTACGTGTTTCTGGCCGCCTCCTTTCTCATCAGCGTACCCCTCGCGGCGTACTACAACTTTACCCAGCTCTACCTGGGCAGCGCCGGCATCGAGAAGATTGCCGCCACGCAGTCGCTGGGGCAGATGTCGGAGGTGGCGTTCATGCTGCTCATGCCCTTCTTTTTCCGCCGGCTGGGCGTGAAGTGGATGCTGGCCGCGGGCATGGCCGCGTGGGTGGTGCGCTACGTCCTGTTCGCCCTCGCCGCGCCCGCGTCCGTTACCTGGATGATCATCACGGGCATCCTCTTGCACGGCATCTGCTACGACTTCTTCTTCGTGACGGGCCAGATTTACGTGGACAAAAAGTCCACGCCCGCCATCCGGGGGCAGGCGCAGGGGCTGCTCGTGCTCGTCACCTACGGCGTCGGGATGCTCATCGGCGCGCAGGTGGCGGGGGCCGTGTACAACGGTTTCCTGGGAAATAGCCAGGCGCTTTCGCT